>JASFIU010000124.1:0-10650 GCA_050122495.1 Desulfobacterales bacterium
TTATCGAATTATTGATGCTGCTGCCAAAAAAATGGGTTTGGATGCAGACCGTGTGATCATCAATATCAATAAGTACGGCAATACGACGGCAGCCACCATCCCGCTGGCGATGTCTGAAACCTATTGGGATAAAAAACTGAAAAAAGGAGATTGGGTCGTCCTCGCGGCCTTTGGTGCCGGCTATACCTGGGGCAGTGTCTTATTAAGGTGGGCGATCGATTGAAAAGTGCCTAAAGTGATCTAAAGTTGGAAGTGACTAAAGTTAAGGAATTATGTCTATTTTAAATTATTGCTCACGCAAAGACGCTAAGTCGCAAAGAGTTTTTATTTAACCAATAGAAAAACTTTTTACATCTTTGCGCCTTTGCGGCTTTGCGTGAGGCCAGGGCTTTAGGTCATTTTAGCTCACTCATAAAAACCCCCAGATTTTGTTTGAAAGCAAGGCGCGATTCGGTTCAAAAGCGGAGCGTACACGTTAGTACGTGAGCATTTTGAAGCGGATCGCAACGCAGCTATCGGACGAAATATGGGGGTTTTTATAGGTCTATATTGTACGTTTTGATTTTGCTGAGTAGAGACGGATGACTAATTTCAAGCAGACGGGCGGCCCGGGTTCGATTGCCGCCGGTTTTCTTCAGGGCTTTTGTTATCAGTTTTTTCTCCATCAGTTTCTGCGCGGCTTTAAGTGAGTGGCCGTTAAAAAGTTCATCGATCTGATCTCGGCCGGATCGCTGTTCGAGGTCAACCGGAAAATGTTCCGGCAAAAGCAAGGTGTCTTCCGCCAGCACGGCCGCCCGTTCGATCGCATTTTCCAACTCCCTGACGTTTCCGGGCCAATTGTATTCAAGCAGCAGAGACATGGCGGCGGGTGCGATACCTTTTATCTTTTTCCCCAGTGCCGTGTTGAACCGCTTTATAAAATGTTCACATAGCAGCGGGATATCTTCTGAGCGATCTCTCAGGGGCGGTATTTTTATCGATAAAACGTTTAATCGATAAAATAAATCTTCGCGAAAGGCACCCTTTTTGACCTCCGCTTCGAGATCTTTGGCGGTTGCCGCAATCACGCGCACATCAATTTTCATGGATTTTGAGTCACCCACCATCCTGATCTCATTTTCCTGCAAGACTCTCAGAATTTTAACCTGCAACGCCAGAGGCAGCTCGCCGATTTCATCTAGAAAAATCGTTCCGCCTTCGGCTTCCTGAAAAAGTCCTTTCTTATTTCTGTCCGCACCGGTAAAAGCACCCTTTTTATAACCAAACAATTCACTCTCGAGAAGTGTTTCCGGAATTCCGCCGCAATTCACGGGGACCAGCGGCGAGTCTGAGCGCTGGCCCTCAAAATGAATTGCTCGGGCAATTAATTCTTTACCGGTTCCACTATCGCCCAGCAAGAGAACCGTGGTTTTATACTGGGCCGCCTTGGCAGCAATCCGGAACATGGACTGCATCGTTTCGCTTTTTGCCACCAGGTTGCCGAAATTATAATTCTCTTCAAACTTTTTGATTCGTTCTTTAAGCTGAACGTTTTCCTTTCTTAAACTTTCACGTTCTTCGGCTTTCTTTAAAGTCAAATACACCTCGTCGGTTTTAAACGGCTTCGATATGTAATCATACGCACCGAGTTTCATGGCCTCAATGGCGGTGTCAATCGTGCCGTAAGCCGACATCATGATAACGGTGGTGGTGCCGATTTTATTGCGGGATGCTTTTAAGAAATCCATCCCGCTCATATGGGGCATCTTGATATCGCAGAGGATAAAATCGTAGGCCATGCTTTGAGCCATTTTCAGCCCTTCATGACCATCGGAAGCCGCCTCAACGGTATAACCGGCTTTGCCCAGCAAGGTTGAGAGCATGTGCCGCATATTTTCTTCATCATCGATAACCAGGAGCCGTTTTTCCGACATTTCTGAGGTCATTTTTTTTAAGCCTTATCTACTTTTGCCGGAACAAAAAGATTCTGATCTCCGGCGATGTCAATTTCATTTTCAATTAGAGGGAGAAAGAGCGTCAGGGTTGTCCCTTCTCCGACTTTACTGTTAACGGTCATTTTACCACCGAATCCCTCAAGGATCATAAAACTAACCGAAAGCCCCAGGCCGGTCCCCTTTCCGGGGTCTTTGGTCGTAAAAAACGGATCAAAAATATTGCCGATATTTTCTTCGGGTATCCCCGGTCCATTATCGCTGAACATAATCTCTAAATAGTTCTGGCCATCCTTCGGTTGTTCCTGTGTTTTACCAGCCGCTGAACTTTGGATCACCAGCTTACCGTTCGCTGCTGTGCCCTCGGAAGAGATGGCATCAGCGGCATTGATAATCAAATTTAAAAAGACCTGCCGCAATTGGTTTGAATCCGCCAGGACCTTGTCGTTTTGAGCCTCCAGACAACATTCGAGTTCAATATTTGACATCAAGGGTTGCACTTTTAGAACCTGGGCGACGTCGTCTATTAAATCATGGACCGACACAGGCCTTAACCCTGAAGTAGATGGGCGTGAAATCTCAAGAAGCTGGCGGATAATGGTATTGATCCGCTCGATTTCTTCTTCGGTTCGATGAATATATTCTTTTTTCTCGACCGCGGGAATGTCTTTTTGTTTGAGCAATTCGAGATACCCCATGACAATTCCGATCGGGTTGCCGATTTCATGGGCAATACCGGCCGACAGCCTTCCCACCGATGCCAGCTTTTCCGCACGAATGATTTCTTCCTGGGCTTTTTTCAGATCCAGATTGGCCCTCTCAAGGGAATTGACCGTCGATCGCAGTTTCTCACGATCGGCGGATATGCGCCGCAGCATACTGTTTAAGGAACCGGATAATTTGTGAAGCTCATTGTCCTCCTTGCGCACTGAAAAAAGCATTTCATCATCTTCGCGGTAATCCTCAGCACGGCGGGCCAGTCGCGCCAATGGTTGGAAAAAAACTTTGGACAGGCGATAAATTCCAATAAAGGTCAAAATCGCCGTGTTTATAAACAAAAATATAAAAAGCATCTTCTGCGAGTGCCGCAGGGTCTTATAAATCCCTTCGAGCGGTAGAACGATGCTGGCACCCGCCAGCGCATGGCCATTTTCCAACAAGGGTTTTGATATAATGAGGTCGCGCCGTTGTTTCCAGAAAACTCCCCAGGTGGTCCCGAAAAAACTGGTTTCCATCTTTTCGGATTGCATCACTTGGCGGCAGCGCTTTATCATCTCGTTTTTAAGAGATTTCGGGGTGTTGCCGAAATAAATCGTCTCATTATTTTTACCGAGAACCAATGCATTGGAGACCCCGGCTTCAGTCAGCAATTGAAAGATCCGGGCTCTGGAGTTGTTTAAGGTTGAACCCAAATTGAATTTCAAACTATTTAGCAGATCGGCCTCGAGGGTGGATAATATAAATTGGCCGGTTGATGCTTCCTTGCGGATGATATCACGCTTGGCGGTCATCAGCGCGACAACATTGATCAACAGCATGGCCAGAAAAAAAAGAATGGCAAGATTGAAAGCAATTTTTGTTCTGAGACCGCGGATAAACATAAAAATTTTTGGATGTCTCTTATTAGAGATTATTAAACCAAACTATGTAATCTGGGATTTTCAAATCTGTCGGGATGGAATTAGCAGGACAGGCTTGAAATCTCGCGTAGGTTACGGATTTTGTTATGGTTATTTATATAAAAAGTCTATCACAGTCTATTTTTGAATGCAAATATTGCGCTATTTTTAAAATAAATTCAGCATATTGGGAAAACTCGAAATTTACAGGAGCGACAGCGGACGCAGTGGGAAATGATAGGATATTATTTTGAAGGAAAAGAAATTAAATATTTCGGCAATCTTCAAATTTTAAATATCGCGACTGCATATCAGCAAGCTTCAAAATTGTAGGTTCCATCAGCATACCTAAAATATTTTGAGACAATTCAAATTACGTATAGATAGCCGCCATCTACAATTCAGCCGAAGTGTGGGTTTCGTAGGGCTAATATATAATCTCGGGAAGACACCTGGATGGTGTATTTTTGCCGCCTGAGGTATGAAAACGATATCACAATGATTTATTATTAGAACTGGATACTGATTAGTTGGAGAAACATTAATTTGTTTCTTAGAAGCCGCTACATAATTTCGAAAAATTGCAGACTCCATCTGTCAATCTTTAATTTTAATTTAAATGTAAAATCGAAATTTGATCTTACAGACAGTGTCAGATTTTATTCTGATCCATTGACTCAGCACGTGTAGTCGATTCTCTCGGTCAACAATATCAATAGTACAGAAATCAGATGCAACTATGCAAGCAGGTTGCAGCAGCGACATAAAGACGCTGCCCGCGGGGCTTGATACGACTAATCCGCCGGTGCGGTGGTCATGTTCCTCAGTTTCCTGGAAATTCGGGCAAGTTCTATCAACAGCGCCTCCATTTCCTTCTGGTAAGATTCCTGCGGCAACTCCGTCTTGCGGTTTCGCAACAGGAAGACGGACCGCTCCAGTTCTCTTATTTTAGCGGTGAGATCCCGCATCAGCGTAACGTCGACTCCTGTTGGTATCCCATCAGCAGTGGGTTCCACAGGGATAAGGTCAAGATAGGCTATCTGGGCGAGCTGGCCGTCGTCTTTGAACGGGTTGGGGTCGACGCTGAATATACCGTCACCATTATCATCGAGCACAGCATGCTCTGTGGGGATGCGGTTCTGATCGGTATACCATTTTTCGACGTTTTTGGCGGCAAACCCGAAAGCTTCCCAGATAGAGACACGCCGGTTTTTATCCCTGTCGCCGGCATGACCATCAAGGGCAGCGATAAAGTATTGGGCAAAAATGGTATTGTACTTTTCAGCCCTCGATCGGGTAGCAGAAACAATTACACGCCCCGGTCCGGAAAGTGCTGTGCAAAACGGGAAACTCGAGCTGGTAGTGTTCACCAGGACGATATCCTGTTCGGATAAGGCCTCTAAAATTGGTGCGAAGTCCTGGCCGGTGATATCCGGTCCGGTGATAACAAACTTGGCTTCCTCCTCGTTGCTGGTGCCGTGGCCCAATAAAAAAAAGAAAACCTGATCGCCGGGTTGAAGAACTTCCCTTAGGACTCGCAGCTTGTCCTGGATAATCTCGCGCCGGCAGGACCCGGAGATTCTGACATTATCCGGATCAACCTCGCTCATGAGCAAGACAATTTGCTCAGGTCTATAGCCGTAATCGATAGTTAGGATATCATGCAGACGCAAGGCCCAGCGATGGATTTGATCTGCATATTTCTCTTCGGCTGCCGCTCCTGCCAGAATAAACGCATATTTCTGAACGGTTGGTTTGGGTAAAAAATAGTCGCGCTGCTGAGCCGGGGCCACAGAAATGAAGAAAAGGCAGACCCAAATTACCTGGTAGAAGAAAATTCTCATGACAGTCCTTTGCGTCTCCGCTGCAACCATTCCAGACCAAAACAGGCGAGCAGCAGGAAAAAGACAATCGGTATATCCCAGACATCCAACTGGATGTTCAATGTCTGGACCTTCCGGTTGGCTTCCAGGTCCTTGATGAGGCGGTCGGCGGTCCTGGGGTTGTAAAATTTACCCCCTCCGGCCTGGGCAATTTTTGCCAGCAATTCGCTGTTCATCGCGGCATCACGCAACTCGTGCAGTGAATCCGCCACAAGAAAACTCAACGATGCATAGCCTTTCTGATGCACTTCGCCTGATAATGAAGCTTCCATTTGATAAACCCCCGTTTTCGATACAGTGAAAGCAGCAACGTAATCGCCGGCCCGCGCGATGTCCGCTTGCATCTGCAAATCCTGGACCGTCGCATCGGGATCCGTTATTTTTAACCAGACGATTGCATCAGAATCAGGCCCATAGCCCTGATCGTACACCCGAGCCCTGACTTTCACGTCATCACCGGTACTGAAGTGGTTACGCTCGAGTAAGATCTCTACCGGTGTCGGGGTATTGACGGTCAGCCAACGCAAAATCTGCCGCCAGAATCTCTCGTGGGAGGTATCCTCGTGCGGCTTTAGCATTTGCCATCTCCAGGTTGTAGCGGTCATGATCGCCATCGTTCGGCCCCGACCATAACGCTCATAGGCCAAAACCGGCAGCAACTCCCCTTGAAACTGGAGCGTGGGATGAACGGCCAGCACCGTGGCACCCGGCTTTGCACGCCCGGTAACATTGATTCCCTGTAGTTGCGGCATATCACGCCACAGCTGTCGATTGGCTTCATCATCAACTCCCAAACGCAGCAGCAGGGATCGTTGCCCTTCTGTGGTCAGACGCAGAGCAAACTTGCGACCGGTGGGATGATCCCCCTTGCGTCCGCCACCACGCAATTCGGGTGGCAGATAATTGCCATGCACCAATGCCACCGGCAGGAGATCCTCGATCGGGGTTCCGATAAATCCATTGTCAAAGGCGGTTGAACCACCGAGCATGAGGAAACCACCCCCACGTCGGGAGACAAACTCCCGGGTCAATGCCAATTGGTCGTCGGTGAAGAAGTTTCTGGGGATATCACCGAAAATAACCGCGTCATATTTGAACAACTCCGCTTCACTGGCCGGGTACCCGCGCGCCAATTCCATGGCCGAATCGATATCCTGACGCAGGAACTTTTGCGGACCTGTCATTAAATAGGTTTTAAGGCGCACGGCCGTATCGGCCCCGGCCGCCCGGCGGATAAATTTGTACTCGTTTCGCGGATGCCCTTCAATATATAAAATTTCAACCCGTTTCTTCCGATTGTCGACAAGAAATGGCAACCGGTTGTTTTCCTTTATAATTTCATCTTTCTGTTCAGGGATTCGAGCGGTGTAAACCAGAGCGCCTTCTTTTTTCGGCGTCAGGTGCACGGTATGCCGTTGCGGCGCACCATCGGGGCCCAGTTTGATCTTTTTAGCTGAAACAACTCCCTCTCCGACTTCGATCAGTAAATCAGATTCACGGCCTGCGTAGCCTCGACTCAGTACGGTGATTTGCACCTCGAGGATGTCCCCTTCCATAATCGATCCGGAGGTGCTGACCCGGTTGATTTCAATATCGTTGACGGTCGTGTCGGCACCGAATCCTATAACATGAACAGGCGTATTCCGGGCGTTGAGGATGCCGGCCATGCGAAGGGGATCTTCAATGCTGTTGTCCACACCGTCTGAGACCAGGACCAGGGCCTCAAAGGGCAGACCTTTCATGGCTTCGGCAACATGTTGCATACCCTCGGCCGTGTGGGTTCTGGCACCGGTAAAGGACAAATCACCAGGACCTAAGATGGGCCGGGCAACCCGGTCGAAACCGAAAATGCTCAAAGTGAAGTTTTTTCGCAGCTGCGCGATCAAACCGCCGTCACCGTATAGAATATCCGTTGCAACCTCGCCGCGGGAACGTGATAGCTCCATGTCCCGGATGGTCATGCTGCGCGAACTGTCAATTAGGAGACCGACAGAACTTTCCAAGGGTGCGGTGGACGAAGTGGTCACAATGGGCTGCAAAAGACAGAGCAAAAGGATTATCAGGGCGGTCGACCTCAGCAGGATCAAAACTGTCTTCAGCCAGGGTGTTGCCGGGGCGGTTGTCCGCCGGTAAAGAATCAGCACAGCAACGATCAGCACAGCTACAGCAGCCGCGATGGACACTTGTCCCAGGGGCGTCTGAAACGCAAAGGTCCCTTGTGTCCATACATGCACCTTGTAGCCAAAGAGAAATTCGATAATACCCGCCATGCGGTTTCTACTTCCTTTTTTCGGTTATTTCGGACAATGATCTGTAATAGGTTTCGACCTGCGATTCATATCGTGGCGGCGGCGCTTGTTCCGAAGGTGAAAAGGCGTTGTCGCTGAATCGGTCTCTCTCCGTCTGCGCTCGCAGCCTGGACGCCAGTTCGCGCACCGGCTCCAGAAGCGTCTGCCACAGATCAGGCTGGTTCATAAAATCCTCGATCTGCGCTCGGGTCAATTCCCGATAAATGGATCTGGCATCCACCGCCCAGCTTTCACCCTGAGCCCAGGGTTGCAAAAGCCCCTGGGCATAACTTCGACTGCGCTCAAGCCCATCGCGCATCCGCTTCAAATCCGCCGGTTGATCGCGACCGGAGCCTCCGGGCTGCATTCCGGGTGTCCCCTGCGTTTGAGCGGACTCCCCTTGTTTCAATCTCATGGCGTCAACCTGGCGTTGCAGGTTTTCCAGCTCCCGCGCCAGCGCGGCGGCGTTGTCGGCGGCCTGCTGGATTCGCCCCGGCCCGGATTTGGGGACGAGCGCATCGAATTCTTCCAACCGGGTGCTGAAGCGACGGATGGACTGCTCGATCTCTTTTTCCATTTCCATCGCCAGGCTCAGCTGCCCGGCTTGCAGGCCGCTTTTGCTTTCTTCAATCCGCTGTCCGATGCCCTCGGATTTCAGAGATCGTAGGGCTGCCAGGGCCTTACTCGCAATCTCCGGTTGCGATTGACGCCCTTTGGCGCCGGTCGCCCGAATGATATCTTCTGTTTCTTGGAGCGCCTCCTGTAAGTTGTCCTTTTTTGAGATGATCTCCTGGATGCCCTCTTGGGTGCCACCGGATGCATGTTGGTCCTCCCGGGCCAATTTTCTGCCTTCTTCAGCACTCAATCCTTCCATCTTAGTAAGGATTTCGTTTTCCTGCTCCCGCAGCTGCAATGCTTTCTCACCGAGTTCTTTTACGAGATCAACCATGGAAGTTGCTTGTCGGCGCTGTATCCGTTTTTCCTGATCGTGCAATTTCTGCAAAGCCTGGCGCCCCCTGGCAGCAGCAATACCGGGATTGCGATGCTCGAGATTGCGCGCTGCCTCCCCCATCTGGTTGATGGCCTGACCAAGAGAACTCAGAGAAGATTGGGTTCGATTGACCCCGGCCTGCCGCGACCACTTTTGCGAAAGCGCTTCGGCTTGACGCCTCAACGCTTCCTGCTCACGCCGGAGTTCTTCCAAATGGCGCCTTTGCTGCGCTTCGGTCAGGTGGCCTTTGCGACGGTCGGCATCCAATTGGGCCCGGTTCAAGCGTTCTTGCCGCTGCGCCAACTGGCGAAGCCGCATGAGGACTTCCTCCTGTTCGGCACGCCCGGACCCGGAAGCCGTTCCGGGCATTTCATAGCGGTTTTCCAGGCGGCCCATTTCCATATCGAACAATTCGCGCAGATCCTCCCGCTCGCGAAGTGAACCGCTGCCTGCGGCGCTACCGCCACGATTACGGGCCATTTGGATCGCGGTCCGCCGGCTCTGGGCTTCCGCCTTTAGAATGGCCTGCAAAGCGGCCTGTTCAGGACCTAGGGCTTCTTTCAAGAGTTCGGAAGACAGCTTTTCTGCAGCCGCTTGCATGTGCTCGACCGCCTCCCGCAAGTGGGTTACGGCACGATCATAGCTTTCGTCTGCGAAGGAAAATCTCTCGGTCAGGCGACTGAGCGACATTTGCGTTCGTTGAGCGACGTTTCGCTGGGACTCGGCCACGGTTTTGACGTCTTCCGCGAAGGTCTCGCCCGGGATCTTTTTTTGACGGTTCAGCAGTTTCCAGGTCGCGGCAATGATGTTTTTTTGGTTTTCCACTAAAGCGCTGGGTGGTCGACCCTGTCCGGACTGCCCTCCGCCGCCGCCTTGCTGGGAAGCACGACGAAATTCCTCGTCGGTGCTGATCACTTCCAGGAAATAGATATCGGAAATAACTTCGGATGGACCGCCAATATCATTGTTATCCGCCGCCGCAAAAAAATAGGAAATAAAATCTCCCGGCACCACCTTCAGATCTTCCAAATAGATCATCGTCTTGCCATCGACGGACGGAAGCACATCCTGCCCGGCGGCGTTGAGAAAATCGACATTTTGTTCGAAACCGCCGGCAACATTGTAATTCAAGGTGAGTTTGGTTATCCCAAAATCATCCTTGGCCGAGACGGCGATACTGACTTCTTCCAACGCCATGACCTTGAGATCCCTGCCGGGCATGTTCACGGAAATCTCTGGTGGGGAATCCGGTATGGACCGGATCATGTATTCCATCGGATTCTCGATATTTCTGCCCTTATCATCAAATGCATCAACAACATAGGTGCCGTCTTTGGCCACGGTGAATTCGCCTATGGCGGCGTTCCCCGAAGGGATTAAATCTATGGTCGTGCTATTCTCAAATTTTAGAATACTTCGCTGGATAGGTCGATTGAATGCGATATGCAAACGTACCTTGGTTCCTTCCGGCGCAATAATGTCGCCGGCATTTTTTTCGGTCTTGTTCTCCATTCCGGTGTGGTCCGGATACATGTAGTCCACATCGATCGTCTCGACCCTGGGCAGATCGAAGACCTGAATACGGTACTGCCTGGAGCGAGTGCCACCGCTGTCCACATAATAGGAGATCTCATTTGCAACCCCGCGCAGATAATACAGATATTCAGTTGTTGAATCGTCAGCCCGCATCGGGACGCGCTTCCATTCGGATGCATTCTCCTGGAGATAAAGAAATACTTTTTTGGAAGAGACCTTTTCTATCGTCGCAGTGACGGCTACGTCGCTTCCGCGTCGGATGAGAATATCCCCGGGGGTTACCCGGAAGTCGGCCGATTGCAATAAATCCGCAGCCGGGACCGACCAGGGCCAGGCCACCCGCTGTGCTGCCGCGGAGAACCGGGTCGAATCCCAGATTGCGCCGACCAGAAGACAGATCAG
>JASFIU010000125.1:0-10645 GCA_050122495.1 Desulfobacterales bacterium
GCCCAATGGCGGCGTTGTCCCGAGAATTTAAATGCTCACAATAAATAAGTGAGCTAAAATTTAAAGTGATCTAAAGTGATCCCGCTGCAGCGGGATTGTGGAATTCTGTCAATTTCATATAAAAGATGGAGCATGGCGACTCCTTAACTTTAGGCACTTTTAACCCTTGAGGCTGATCTGAGCTTTTGAAACCACATTAAACTAAAAACTCCGACACATCAGAGATAGACCCATGAAAAAATTACCGGGACATGTATTTCCAAGGGAATTGAAGAAACGGTTGCCGATCGCGGTCAAAGCCGAAGGTATCTGGCTCGAAGACGACAGCGGTCACCGATACCTGGATGCCAGCGGTGGCGCCATCGTCGTCAATGTGGGCCATGGCCGACAGGAAATTGCCAAAGCGGTCCATGATCAAATTCTAAACTATCATTACATTCACCCGTCTATGTTGAACACCCCGGTCGTCGCCGAACTGGCCAAGGGCCTGGCCGCCCATACACCTGAGGGTATCAACCGCTTTTACTTTCTTACCAGCGGGTCGGAAGCGGTCGAGACCGCCATCAAACTGGCCCGCCAGGTCCATCTTGCCAACGACCGCCCCGAGCGTTTTAAACTGATATCCCGCTGGAAATCCTACCACGGTCTGACCCTGGGCGCGCTGTCTGCGATGGGACGGACGGCATTTCGCACACCCTATGCACCGATGCTAAAGGATGCCGTCCACATTCCGCCCCCATACTGTCTGAGGTGTTCCTACGGATTGGAACCTTCCTCCTGCAGCTACCGCTGCGCGCTGGCATTGGAGGAAACCATTGAGAACCTGAGTCCTGACACGGTGTCGGCGTTTCTGGCAGAAACGATCAGCGGCGGTACGCTGGCGGCCTATCCGCCGCCGGCGGGCTACTGGAAGGTTATTCGGGATATCTGCGACCGCTATCAGGTGCTGCTCATACTGGATGAAGTCATGTGCGGTATGGGCCGAACCGGTCGCTGGTTCGGCTGCGACCACTATGGGGTGCGGCCCGATTTCATGGCCCTGGGGAAAGGGATCGCCGGTGGCGTGTTGCCCTTGTCAGCTGTGGGCGTGCAGGGCAGCCATTTTGAAGCCATCCGTAAAAATAGCGGCGTATTTGTCCACGGTGGAACCCATACCCACCATCCGGTCGCTGCTGCGGCCGGCCTGGAAGTACTCCGGATTTTAGAGCGCGAAGATCTGGTTGCGCAAGTTGCGGTCAAGGGCAAGGTTCTGGGGGATTTGTTGCAGGAGCGCCTCGGCGAGCATCCCCACGTGGCGGACGTACGCGGGCTCGGATTCTTATGGGGCGTTGAGCTGGTTAAGGACAGAGACACTTTAGCGCCGTTTGCCAGATCCGAACAGGTTGTGGAAAGTGTGTGGGACGCTGCCTTTGCGCGGGGCGTGGTCGTTTACAAATCAACGGGGCTGGCCGGCCGCGATGGCGATGCCTTTTTGGTAGCACCGCCCTTTATCGCTACCGAATCGGATCTGGAGCTGGCCGTGGAGCGAATTCAGGCCGGGGTACAGGATGTCCTCGGATAGGGCTGGATGGAATTCCACTAGATTTTTTGGCGTGCCCCACAAAAATTGTCTTAAAACTCCTACTATCTCTGGCTTCAGGTTTCAGTGTTCAGGTGTCAGCCAAAACGGCTCATAACGTATAGACCGTATGCTGGGAATGGGGGGCCAGAAGGCTGAAAGGATTGCAACTAATTCAGTTTTCCAGTTTCCTGGCCTATTTGTCTTTTTAAAAACCTGACACCTGAAACCCGACACCTGACACCTTATTTGAGCTTAAGGATCTCCCTGGCCTCATCCGGGCCGGCGATCTCGCGGCCCAGCTCCCGGGACAGATTGACGATGCGCTCCACCAGGCGCTCGTTGGTGGCCAGCTCTCCGCGGCGGTAGTAGATACAGTCCTCCAGGCCGACGCGCGAATGGCCGCCCATGAGGATGGCATGGGTGTTCATCGGCAACTGGGCTACGCCGATGCCGGCGACGCTCCAGGTGGAATCGGCCGGAATACTTTTGGCCATGTGAACCAGGTTTTCAATGCTGGCGGGAATAGCCCCTTTGAGGCCCATGACAAAGTCAAAATGCAAAGGCGGCGTTACCAGCCCTTCTTCAATCAGCGCCAGGGCGTTATTGATCATGCTGACGTCGAAGATCTCCATCTCCGGCTTGACGCCATGGGCCTGCATATCACGCGCCAGATTCCGGATCAGCTCGGGACTGTTGGCATAGACCTGGTTGGGGAAATTGACCGATCCGGTGGTCAAACTGGCCATCTCAGGTTTAAGATTCAGCCGCTCCTTGCGATCCTCGTAAGCCATCCCGGCCCGACCGCCGGTGGAAATCTGAATGATCAGATTGGTTTCCGATTTGAGACCGTTATATATGGACTCAAAAAGGCCATAATCGGTCGAGGCTGACTCGTCTTCGAGATTGCGGGCATGCACGTGGATAATGGACGCTCCGGCCGCTTCGCAGCGGATACCGGTTTCAACAATCTCTTCGGGCGTGATCGGCACATGGGGCGTATTCTTCTTTTTAGGAATTGAACCCGTCGGTGCCACGGTAATGATGAGTTTTTGCATGGCGCTGCGCTCCTCCACTGATTTAAAGTTTCCCCTTTAGATTCATCAAGAAACCCTATAACAATTATCAATTTTTAGCCATAATTTATTTGCGCCTTCCTGTGTTGCGTGTTACGGGTTACGCGTTGCGAGTCTTGCACTGCATAGCTTCGTTTGCGAAATTTTAACCCGTAACGCGCAACGCGAAACTCGAAACGCTTCAATTTCAATACTCCAGTACTCCAGAACCGAGACTTTCAAGAATTTTGGCGTTCCTGAATACGATGGTTAACCCGGCTAAAAATACCAGGCACAGAATCCCTTCACCAGGTAGCTATTGGGCCAGGCACCCCTTGATGACTGAATTTTTTCGAGATCAGCTTCCGATCATTGCTATCGTCTTCATTGCCGCAATTGTCGCCAGCATTCTGCAGCATGGATACCTGGCGGGAGGACATCGGCCCTTTTCCATAGCCGGTGTCCGAGTGCCGATCTGGCATCTGCTCTGGATGGGATTCTGGACCGGCTATATTATGGCGCTGGTGGGCGAGGCCAGCGGTATCTTTTCCCTGCCGTATAGCATGTCGATCTTACAGTTTACCAGCGTAAGCGTCAGTCCTACGGGTTTGATTACAACCTTTTTAAATCCCTTTGGCGCTCTTCTGGGATTTTACCGCAACCGGCAGTGGAATTTAGATCTGGCCATGGGGCTTTGCCTGGGTGCCGTCTTAGGGGCGCCCATCGGGCCGTTCATCCGGGTGTATTATCTGAGTGATCCAAAACCGTTCAAGGCCGTCATCGGTGTTGCCTTAGTTTTAATGTCCGTGCATCTGATGGTTCAGGTGACACCCTGGTATCTTCGCCGCACAGCGCGTCAAAGGGAATTCAAAGAAAAATTTGATCTAATGAAAAGCCAGCGTATCCGAGCCGGAAAAGCGCCCAGCGGTCTTCCGGACGATTTTAAGATTACCACCGTTGAAAAATCGATTACAAAAGTAACAATCCGTTATTGGGATGAGACCCGGACCTTCAACGTTCCGGTAATGGTTTTAATCGGCTTTATCGTAGGGGTCATCTCTTCGGCCCTGGGCGTGGGCGGCGGATTTATGCTGGTTCCGATTTTAGTCACTTTTTTTGGGCTGCCGATGTATGTGCTGGTCGCTGCCACCATACCATTTGTCATCGTACTCTCTTTGACAGGCCTGTTTTCCTATGCTGTGATTGTGCCCATGCTCAGCGGTGCAATTGCCGCTCCCGATTGGAGCTTCGGCCTTTTTATTGCCTGCGGTGCCATCTTCGGGGCTTGGTCAGCTTCAAAAACCCAGCGTTTTATTCCGGAAAAGCTTCTGAAACCCATACTGGGAGCGGTTACGGGGATGGTGGGCGTTTTGTATGTGATCAATTATTTCTGGAGTCTGCCTTTCAAGGTTTAAAGAAAAAATGGAAAAGCTCAAAGCAAAAGCGCTCAAACTCCTGCCATATCTCCCTTTTATAATTTTAGCAATTGCTGTTCTCGTTGCGTTTTACCATATTCGATACTACTGGTAATCTATCCGTTTGTTTCGAGAAAATATCCTTTTACTTAAACCTAATTTAACAATTTCATAAACCTCATATTGCGCCAGCAGCTCTAACAAGTTTTCGACCCCATCAAATTTCAACTCCAGGCACGAAGTCCACAATGTAAGGTAGGTCTAAGTTTGTTTATTAGATGATGATATTAAAAATAAAAGTCTATCCCAAAGATGCCATTAACCGGCCTGGCGAACCGTGCATATA
This sequence comes from Desulfobacterales bacterium, assembly GCA_050122495.1. GTDB lineage: Bacteria > Desulfobacterota > Desulfobacteria > Desulfobacterales > JAHEIW01 > JAHEIW01. The sequence continues at coordinate 4,375 of JASFIU010000125.1, forward strand.
AAAAGGGATTACCTGAATCAAGTAATCCCTTTAATTTGTCAAGGATGATTTGGACAGCACTAAGTTAATTAAGTTAATTCAGTGCGTCATCCTTCCAATACTTGGTACCTTTAATTGTCGCTTGAAGCGCCAATCCACTTTCGGTTAGCTGATAAATCGTAATATTGTCTAATAGTATTTCTCCGCCCACTGCGCCACCTTTGTCGCTTGCTTTTGCAGCAGCATCCGCGTGGCCGCCAAATTCCCACCCGCTTTCGATGAATTTATGCATTGTATTATGATCATGAAAAATGAAAATCGCACGAAAATCTTTGACCCCTAGCCCCAAACCAATACCGACCTCACCCATTTTCATATAAGTGTGTTTTCCGGTTTTATTGTCTTTAACAACACCGTGCCCACCACCGAAACTGGCGAATATGATATTAATATTGGCATCACTGAAAACTGCGTAACCTGATGCTTTCGCAATTTGGGACCTCGCCTGCGGTTTAACTCGATAAAGCTCTGCCAGCGTGTCTTTTTTCATATCAAGAATGGCATGTCGCTTATCCTGAGGTGTTGTGCCTTTTGTTGTCGCACAACCCAATGAAAGAATGGCAGCAAATAACGCAAATAATGCGATTTTACATATTTTCATGATTTTTTCCTTTTCGATCAATGATTCAAGTTGAGTGCTTTTAAGATAATTCCCATAATTACTGGAATTGACCAAACTTATTATCGGCTGGAAAAGCGGAATCCTTTAGTTATTAACCAGCCAAACAATTGAAGAATTTGCTGAGGAGAGTGTTCAATCTAAATTAGAATTGTTTTGCGCCTAGGATTAAAAATTCGTTCATGTATCAGGATATTCAATCGCTGTAATATTTAAAAATTCTGGTTACTACATCGGTCGGGATTTTCTTTATTGCCACTTGATGATATCTGCAATATTGGTGAATCTGTGATACTCTCTCAATGTATCACAACCTGAAGAAATCCTTATTTTATTGACTAAATCCCATTGATTTGAGTATAGATCCATATAAATTATTTCTGAGTTTCCTACTCCACCTGACCGGAGGTGGTTTTCCAATTACAGAATCGAATTTAGTTCTCATCTGATTTCTGCACTACCTTGATCATCATATTGAGTTCCTCTGTTTGAAACCTTAAAGACGGAGGTGCCTTATGACAGAAGATGGTTTTAAACGTAAACTCACTGCTATCCTCAGTGCAGACGTAGAAGGCTACAGTCGCCTCATGAGCGATGACGAAGAAGCCACTGTCCGCACGCTAACGTCCTACCGTGAGGCTCTTATTTCTCTTATCCAACAACGCAACGGCAGGGTGATAGACTCTCCCGGTGATAACTTATTGGCTGAATTTGCCAGTGTGGTCGATGCAGTACAGTGTGCAGTAGCTGTTCAAAAAGATATAAAATCTCGCAACAACGAGTTACCCGAAAATAGAAGGATGCAGTTTCGTATCGGCATCAACCGAAGAACCAAACCCCATATATGGAGGAATATCAGGCTGGTGCGTAACCCGAAGTATCACATGACCCGATAACGAGGCCGAAAAGTTGATTGGGACGCCGATTATCGTATGCATGATATTGTGACACCTGACAGGTGAACACGAATGGGTATTTGGCGATAAACCCACAGAGATAGAAAGCCAAGCCCTGCCTATGCCAGCTAATTCAAGTATGGCCAAGGTCGGGCATCAAATTTAATATAATTTATTCCTTGATAAAGGCTTTTTCATAGGTGTGATACTCGAAATATCAAAGAGGATATTAAAACTTACCGGAACCCTCGATAAGGATTGACCAAATCTTGTCGATTTTTTTAAAAATACAACTAAACATTTTCTGAGGCATCTTTAATCACGATAGCCAAACACAATGCGGGAGCGATAAAGATGGAAATTAAAAAGGTACTAACAAAACCTGAAAACTTAAAAGAACCGTTCAAGGATGCCAGCCAACTTGAATTTGGGAGAAACTTTACCGATCATATGTTCTCCATGGAGTACCTCCCAGGTAAAGAATGGACCAATGCTGAGATAAAGCCATATCAACCGTTGGTGCTTGATCCCGCGACCATGGTATTACATTATAGCCAGGCAGTTTTCGAAGGACAGAAGGCATACTTGTCTCCGGAAGGTGAGATTCTACTTTTCAGGCCGGATGAAAACGCAAAGAGAATTAACCGGTCGCTGGTGCGGATGGGTATGCCCACCATACCTGAGGATATTTATCTGCAAGCCGAATGTGAATTGCTCAAAATTGAAAAACGTTGGATTCCAAAACAAAGAGGAACATCACTATATATCCGTCCTGTAGTGTTAGCAACGGAAATATTTTTAGGAGCTATTTGTCCATCGGATAGATATCTTTTCTATATCATTCTCTCTCCTGTAGGTTTCTTTTATAAAGAGGGTCTTAATCCGGTTAAGCTGATTGCGGAGGAAAAATATATCCGTGCCGCCTCTGGAGGAACCGGGGAGGCCAAGACAGGCGGAAACTACGCCGGCACCATCGTTGCCACCCACAAAGCCACTCAAAAAGGCTACAGCCAGGTGCTGTGGCTCGATGCAAAGGAACACCGGTTTGTGGAAGAGGTCGGTACAAACAATATTTTCTTTGTAATCGACGAAAAACTTGTAACGCCACCGCTGCATGGTACAATTCTCCCCGGGGTTACCCGGAAGTCAGTTATTGAATTAGCCGAAGATCTCGATATGGCTGTTGAGGAAAGATTAATTTCAATTGACGAAATTGTTGCTGGAATAGAGTCGGGCAAGTTAACCGAAGCTTTTGGATCAGGAACCGCTGCGGCAATAAGCCCGGTAGGAACTATTTGTTATAAAGATAAGGATTATGTCATTAATAATAATGAAACCGGTGCGTGGACCCAGAAAATTTATGACATCCTAATCGGTATGCAATATGGTGAGTTGGAAGATAAATATGGTTGGGTATATAAGGTAGAGTAAACAGTTGGTAATTAAAAAATGTTTTCTTTGTACAAGCGATGCAATTACGATTTAATCAAAAATTAAAGCATGTCATCGGTTTTGCATTGGTTCTGATAAGTCTATCGGTGAGTGGGTGTCAGGAGTCCAATGACGGAAAAGGGGAATCAAAAGATATCCGGGTAGATCAACCGTTAAAGCAAGATAGAGATGACAAAAAGAGGCCTGAAGAGGCTGTGATCGATCGCGTTCTAACGCGAAGGACCGATGACCTGAGCGAGAAATGGAAAACGGTCCGTGTCCTCGTCAGTTTTAACAAAACAAATTTCTTTGAAGCCGGCGGGCAAATAAAAGGTCTTGAAGCCGAACTTATGCGACAATATGAAAAATATCTCCGGCAAGGGTCGAAAATAAATGTTATTTTCATCGCTCAGCCATTTAAGGAGTTGATTCCTGCACTGATCGATGGGCGTGGTGATATTGCAGCCGCCGGTTTGACTATTACGCCGGATCGTCAAAAGCAGGTCGCTTTTACGGATCCTTACATTAAAAACATTGATGAAATCATTGTTGCCGCGAAAGGCGTAACGGGATTGAAGCATAAAACGGATTTATCCGGTCATAAAATTCACGTTGTTTCCGGAAGCAGTTACGTTCAACACCTGAAAGAATTGAATCATCAATTTGCCCAAGACGATTTAAATCCAATTGAAATTGTCGAGGCAAGTGAAAACTTAGAATCAGAGGACTTAATGCAGATGGTAAATGCCGGGATATTTGAATTGATGGTAGTCGATAATCATATCGCCAGGCTTTGGTCAAAGGTGTTAAAAAACGTTGTCTTGCGCGAGGACTTAAAGATTCATTCCGGAGGAAATATTGCCTGGGCGGTCAGAAAGAACAATCCACGATTGCTATCCAATTTAAACACATTTTTACAGGAGCATCGCGAGGGTACCCTTCTGGGGAATATGTTGATCAAACGATATTATGAAAAAACGAAATGGATACAAAACCCTCTGGAAAAAGCAGAGAAGAAACAACTTAAACAAATGGGTGTTCTTTTTAGGAAATATGCCAAGATGTATGGATTCGACTGGCTTAAGATTGCGGCACTGGCATATCAGGAATCACGTTTTGATCAGGAAAAGAAGAGCGAACGTGGAGCGGTTGGAGTCATGCAGATAAAGCCGGATACGGCCTCGGATTCGAATGTAAATATTGAAAATGTATTCAAGCTTGAGAACAACATTCATGCTGGAGTGAAATACCTTGCTTTTCTGCGTGACAGATATTTCGATGATGCGGCAATCGACCCCAACGCGAAATTCAATTTTACCGTTGCAGCCTATAACGCGGGCCCTGCGAGGATAAAGTCGTTACGCCGTAAAGCGCGGAAAATTGGACTTGACCAGAATAAATGGTTTTTTAACGTGGAACATGTTGCACGAAAAGAGATCGGAATGGAAACCGTCCAATATGTGGCCAATCTCAACAAATATTATATTGCGTATAAATCCATGGGCGCGGTGTGGAAAAAAAGGAAAATAGAAAAGGATAAGCTAGAGAAATCAAATTAATTCCTGCCATGCAAATTACACCCCAGCGGTCCTACAGGTTCAACGATGGATAATTCTTGAATATTACCGATGTAAGATTCCGCTAATTCAGTTCCTCCAAGTATATATATTAGACCGGGTAATCCATATTAGGGATGAATTGTGGATGTCGGCTATGTACCCGCCATCTGAATAATTCCAAATTAGATTAGCAAATCCAAAAAATACGATTTGAACTGCCGGCACTGCGTTGGGCATTTTTTCGTTGCCCTTGATGATACCTGAAATATTGGTGAATCTATGATATTATCAATATATCATTGGTTTGGTGGTCCATAATTTGTTGCCATCAATTTGCCAATAATGTGCGAGCGATATTGTTTTATTCTATTATGCTGAATAAAGAAGAACTTCTGAACAAACTGCGCCATCTAAAGCGATCGATAAAGAATGATCCCGCGGTTATGGCCAGATACGACATCGATGAAGACGGCAGAATCAGTGGGGAAGAATGGGATCTTGCCAGGAAAGAAACCATTTTAGGCCTGGAATCCAAAAAAGTTTCCGCACAGCGAGATAAAACAGCAGAAAGAGCAGAATCGGTTTTGGAAAATATTGATGCTGCCGGCATGGAGGCCTCTGACACTGCGTCGGGATATGGACCGATACGTGTTGAGTCTTTCTGGGGTGCAATCGCCATGTTTTGTCTATGCCAGCTCTACTATTTTATTCTTTTCGAAGGTTTTGTTTTCATTTCAGGGGTAACCGGGTCCCAGAAAACGATGTTATACGTATGGTTTGGGATTCTGTTTCTCGTTTCCGTGAGCGCACAAATCGAAGCACTGATAAAAATTGAAAACTATTTCTCTGACAAGCCATTTAACAAAGATGCTTTTCATATTGCATCTATCGAAGATATCATTAAGTGTCTCCTTGCCGTGTTGTTCGGATTTTTTTTCATCCTGTTCTGCTTGGGATTTTATCCCTTTCCCAGCAAGCCGCACCAGTGGTGGCATACCCTTCTATTTTATATTTTCATTTGGGGGTTGACGGTTGCTGCAGCCAAAAATCTCAAAGGCGGAATCCGCTCGATCCAACCGTTGGGACTTATGAATGTTATACCGGTAATCATGGGCTTCACCTTTTTTACCATCAGCGCCTTTCTTGGCGATGTGTTCTATTTTGCCGGTACTTTCGGGATGGGATTTGCGCTGATACCGGTCCGTCCTTTGCTTCTTTGCAACCAGACAAAACTTCTCGAAATTAGAAAAGACGGTTGATTGTGTGGTAAATCTCATATATCCGTTTCATATTTGCAAAATTGCGATATTTGTATTTCCCCCAATGTATAAATGTTTCAATAAAAATAAAAACTAGGTGATGATTCAATGAAAAAAGAATTTGGATCAAATTATGCGTCGATTTCAGATGTTAATTTTACAGCCAAATACCGGGCAAGTTGTTACTGCAACGCGGTACAATACGAAGTATGCTCGGATCCTGTAGATGCAAAAATATGTCATTGTTTGGCATGTCAAAAACTGCATGGGGCTCCTATGCAATGGGCCGCTATATTTCATAAACATGATGTCAGAATTACAGAAGGCATTGATCATCTAAACTTTTACAACAATGAACTCAACAAACACGAGAGAATTCTTCCTTGCAAAGTCAGCTGTGCTTTGTGTGGCACCCTTATAGCCGATGAAGGACGTAAAATGTGGCTTGCGTTTCCATCACTTTTTGAT
>JASFIU010000126.1:0-10632 GCA_050122495.1 Desulfobacterales bacterium
GATGCTGTCCTTCATATTGCTCAGGTGAACAGCGGCCAGAAAAAGGGGATTTTGAAGCGCCTGAAAAAATCTTCATCAACCCACCAAAAATCCATTCTCTCAGCTGCCATAAACACCTTGGGGAAAATCGGCACCTCCAGATCCGAAGCGTTTCTGGACAAACTGGCCGACGGCAAAACACCACAGGCAGAACCCGCCCGCAAAGCTGTCGAAAGCATCCGCCTGCGCTACGCCAAACAAACCGCAAGTTGACCATCAACAAATAGAAACTGCTCTCCGATTCTTACTAAATTTTCCAAAGCCGAGCGAATCCCGCAGGTGTCGCCTAAACCTTTTTAATTAACCGCAGACTCACGCAGACATACGCAGACGTTATCTTTACCTTGGCCGACCTGGCCAAGGTAAAACTGCATGCCCTTCGGGCAAAAAACATAGTGAGTGGATTTATCTTTCAGGTAGAGTGTAAACCTTGAGGAACTTAAGTTAATGTTTTTCTATCGCGAAGCGATGCACGGTTTTTGTGCGGGCGGGTCGCCCGCACAAAAGGTCTGCGGCCGTCTGCGTGCATCTGCGGTTAATTGAAACAAGTCACTCGCTCAGCCGGAAGGCATTTAATCGGACTTGCCTATTTTTTTAGCATGGACAGCGGCGGAGATGCCTGCGACACAGCCTTCGCCCACCGCTTTGGCCATCTGCCACGGGGGACCGCAGATATCACCGGCGGCAAAAACGCCCGGGACATTCGTTCCCATTTTTTTATTGGTAGCAATATATTTCATTTCATCGTCAAACTGGATCCCGATATGGGACGCCAACTCCATAACACCCCTGGCGCCGAGTTCGATAAAAACGCCCGTTATGGGTATTTTTGAACCATCTGCCAGCATAACTTCTTTAACACCCGCATCGCCGGATATTTCCTGTACTTTTGCTTTGGCATGGGTCACCACATTGCTCTTTTTGAGTTCCGCGGCCAACGCATCGGTAACATCTAATTTTTCATAGATCAGGTATACGGTTTTGGCATAGTCCAGCAGCGTGAGAGCGCCACCTACAGCGGCACTGGCGCCGCCCACCACAGCGACATCCTCGTCTTTGAAAAAATTGGCATCGCATTCCACACAGTAACTGACGCCTTTGCCCAAAAATTCCTTTTCCCCGGGAACGCCTAATTTGTTGCGGGCCGTCCCCGTGGCAACGATGAGAGATTTACAAAGAAGCTCTGTTCCGCTTTCGGAAATAATTTTAAACTGTTGACCTTCCGGTAATATGCTCAACACATCTTCTTCCAGCAAATCAGCTCCAAAATTGGCGGCCTGCTGGCGTCCGACGCTCAGCATCTCCTCACCGGTTATGTTGAAGATACAGCAAAAATTTTCAACATGGGCATGAAACAGACTGCTCCGGGTTTCTTTGCCCATCACCAGTACGGAAACTTTTTTACGGGCGGCATGAATGGCCGCCTGTAACCCGGCAGGGCCGGTTCCTAAAATGATGACGTCATAGTTTTTCTTTTCGGGCATATGTCTCCCTCCTATCGAAGGTTTCTTAACAAAGGTTTCAGGTGTCAGGTGTCAGTGTTCAGCATTCGACTTTCAGAGATGTCAGATCATCGGATGCTGACACCTGAAACCCGACACCTGACACCCAATTATTTTTCCTTTTAGGAAAAATGATTGAGTGCTTGGGTGGCCAGCATCTTCTTTTTTATACGCGGCGGATATAGCTTTTCAACTTTGTTGTTTTCAGCGTCAAACCGGTTGATGAACAGTCTGCGAATCGGGCTTCCGTAAACACTGATCATAATCGTTATGCCATCGCCGGGATTTCCGGTTTGATGGATGCCGTCGTTTAGCGGTCGTGTGAATTCGATTTCTCCCGGCTGCATCTGAACCTGTGCTGTTTGTTTTAAGCGGGCATAGCCTTCAACCTTGCCGTCGTCTTCGCGTGCGTATCGGATAATCCCGAGCTCTCCCAATGAAGCGCCGGAGATACCCCAGGAATTATGATCATGAATCGGGGTATAATCCCCGGGACCGTAAAGGAACATCCGGAGCGAGAAAATTCGCTTCGCGTTAAGATACAGCAGAATTTCATCATCGATCATCTGGGCCATACGCAAATCCGGGTAAGGGCTGCCGCTTTTTATGTTTCTTAATAATTTTTCAAATACCGATTCATTCCTTAAAAATCCCGGCAACTCGTTTTGAAAAAATTCAATGCGAGCCGCATCCCCGGAAATATTTTCGATGGACTCTGACCATCGATTGCAAATTCCCAGTAATTCCTCGGGTGGCTTGGGTGGTTTCGGCATAATCCTAATCTTCCTTATTTCCAAATATCTTTGGTCTTTGCCCCTGCAACCTATTACCCGGGGTTGGGGGGCTCAAGTAGCTGTTAGATTAGTTTTATTAGTTTCATTGGTTGAATTGGTTGTCTTAAAACCGAACCAATTGAACAAATTAAACCAATCAAACCAATTTAACGTTTAGTCAAAGCTGACACCTGAATCCCGCCGCGGCGGGAACACCTGAAACCTATTTGAGGCCGGAAGCCGGTCCTAAGTATTTTCTAATCTGACATATTGATCATAATATGCGGCGCCGGAGCCGATGTCTGTCAACTGAGCGGCAATCAGCTGGTTCACCCCCCCGCCCCGGCTGATCCAGTCTCCCCGGCGATAGATCACCGCATCGGGATGAAGATCTGGCAAGGTCTGCACGCTGACCTTCAACCGTCCCAATGGGGAAACCATCGCAACGGGCTCTTCCAGATTCAAATCATTCAAGCATGGACTATCATTCGCCACCCACACCGTCGGCGGTTGTTTCTGGTCTTCAGGCAGCATCTGGGAGTGCAGGGCTTTGCGGCGTACCAGTGTCAGCAGACGCAACGGATATTCGGCCGGCGGTTGCGGTTCGCCGTGCAGTAAATAGGGAAATCGGTACTTGCCGTCCTGATGGTCAAAGTGCAGATCGGCGTAGGCAATTTCCGGGCGATTGGAACGAATACAGCCGCATGTTCGAATCTCTTCAAGGGTTGTGGACAGATAGGGTGAATCTAAAGATGCCCGCATGCAATCTTCTGAAGCCGGCAGATCAACCGGCGGATCCAGTCGCCTGCCGATTTGCCTGAGAATCCAATAATCGTTTCTGGCTTCACCGGGAGCCGCAAGCACGGGACAGACATATTGAACCTGCTCATGCAGATATGAACCGATAACGTCTTCCTGCTCCATGAAAAGCATAGTGGGCAGCACCAGATCGGCGCACTGGGCCGTATCATTCATAAAGGCATCAACCACAACTTTAAAATCAACCCTGTCAAAGGCCTGCATCATTTGCTGTGAGTCCGGTGCCTGATTAACCACGTTGGTCCCATTCACCCAGAGCATTTCGATCGGCGGGCTTTCAGCTGTCAGGATCTCCCGGCCGATCACCGGAAATTGAAAGGAGCGGCGCGGCAGTTTTTCGGATTCGCGGGTCCAGCTTAAATTCAAATTGCGATATGAGTGGAGCTGAAAATAGCTGCCGCCGCCCGACCGGCCGATATTGCCTGAAAGCATGGCCAGCGCATTGATAAACCTTACATTTTCCCCGCCGTAACGATAGCGCTGCAATCCGGCACCGATCATTGTAGCCACCGGCTTTTCGTCTGCATACCACGAATACAGTTGCTGGATATCACTATCGGATACATCGCAGACCGCCCGCAATTGGTCCATGGAATGTCCCATTACCAGCGCTAAAAATTTTTCGGGATTGCGCGTGTGGGCTAAAATGTTTTCAGAGATCAAATCGTTATCTACCATCAAATGCAAAACAACCGCCGCCAGGAATCGATCCGTACCGGGCCGGATGCGAATGTGAAAATCTGAAAAGGTCTGGCTTCCGTCTCCTCCCGGCGAAATGGTTAACACGCGGGTTCCGTTTTTACGTGCTTTTTTAACTAGCGCCGCAGTATGAACCGTGCTGCGGGAAAGATCCTTTCCCCAGTTGACAATTTTGGAAGCATGTATCAGGTCAGTGACGTCGTTATTTTCCCTGGAGCCAAAATCATGCACACAGGCCATATAGCCGGCTGCGTCGCAAAGAGACCCACGCACCCGGCTGGTCCCCAATCTCGAAAATAAAAGCGTGGTGGCTTCTTTCAAAACGCCTTTGGCGCCTTCGTTGTGAATATGGAGAATGGCAGTGGGACGGGACCGTAAATTCTGGATCTTGGCAGCGCACAGATCCAGAGCTTCATCCCAGCTGGTGGCTTTCCAACCGCTTTTGGTTCTCAATTGCGGATGGGTAATCCGATCGGGGCTTTGAAGCCTTCTGACATGATCCTTGATTTTGGCGCAGGTAAATCCGGAGGTTAATGGATTTTCGGGATTGCCTTTGAGCTTCACGCTACCGTCATCGGCCTGTGTCACCACAATTGAACAGGCATCCGGGCAATCCATGGTGCAGGCGGTGATCTGGCTTATTGCTTTTTCTTTGCTTTCAGACATCATTTGTAAATTAATCAGCAGGTATAATTAGTCAAGAATGGGGGGTATCGGAAAAAGACAATCGGTGCACCGTGCCTGGGTAGAGAAAAAATGCAGGCCGAATCTCTAGCGAATTTGGTCCGATTGATGGAAAAGGCAAGGTTAGAACCGGCAAAGGGTGTCACCTTATATGGGAGCGGGGAATTACGTTTTTAATTTGGTAAGATATTTTAGATCCTCAATATCTTTTGGTCGCCCAGCTGCTTTTTTCATCCTAATCAGATCTTCAAGGGACGCAAACCATACAAATGTATCACCGAATTTTGACTTTACCTTGTTTTTCCAAACGTCATCAAAAGAAACGCCCTTCACATAGGGATGAATATCCGTTTCAACCAAATATTGGCGGATCAATATTTTTTTTGTTATTAGCTCGTCAACTGTCACATCTCTGACGTCATAACCAAAGCTTTTCAACGCCAACAATGTTTTTTCAGCATTTGCTCTTTCCGGCCTGATAAAAATATCGATATCCAGAGTCGCACGTGAATAGCCATGGACCGGGAAAGCGGTGGCGCCGATGATTACAAATTTAACTTTATGCTCTTTTAATGATTTCAGGAGACTTTCGGTGTCCACGATTCCTCGCCATTTTTTTCATTTCCTCAGACTTCCTCATCATTAAAAGAAATCTTTCTTTTACTGTCAAAGACTTAAGATAGCGCAGTTCAAATTCGATTTCACTGCTTTCATCATCATGGTCAAGTTTTAAAATTGGCATAAAATGACCTCGTTAAGTTTGTTTCGTATACTAAAAATATCTGACTTTATTGTTCAAGTAAAGGTTTAATCTGTTTTCACGCATGCCTTTTTGAGTTTGTTGCGTTGAATTAGCCTTATTAAGGGCTTGCGATATTCATTTGATATCTGTATCCTCCAGGGGATTTTCCTATTATTGAGCCCGGCAACAAATTGCGCGAATGATTTTTCAAAATCTTTTGATATCTCGACATTTCTTGAACAGCTGTTATCCTCAATATTTAGCAAATGCCTTTAAAAATCTAAAGTTTCAGATAAAGGATAAGAATACCATGGATGATCAGGCGAAAAATAAAAAGGGCATTTCTCTTTCCACCCAGATCCTCATTGGTCTAACACTTGGGCTTTTCGCCGGCTTATTTTTCGGAGACAAAGCATCGGTACTCGCAATTGTCGGTAAAGCATACATCGGCCTGATTCAGATGTCGATCCTGCCATACATGGTGGTATCGTTGATGCTGGGCATTGGCTCTATGAGCTATGAGAAGGCCGGCAAGTTAGCGATCACCGGGGGGGTCGTGCTGGTTGCATCCTGGTTTCTGGCTTTTGCTATCGTTTTTTTAATGCCCTTGGCCTTTCCTTCCATTGAAGCCGGCTCCTTTTTCAGTGCCAGCCTGGTTGAAGTCGCCGAGGTTAACTTTATCGACCTTTACATTCCGGTCAACCCCTTCAGCTCCCTGGCTCGTACAGTGGTACCTGCAGCGGCGGTGTTTAGCATTGCCTTTGGTATTGCGCTCATCGGAGTTGAAAATAAACAGAGCCTGCTGGATATTTTGGCCACCACGTCCAAGACGCTCAGCCGTATCGCGATGATGGTGGTAAAACTCACCCCCATCGGTGTTTTCGCCATTGCCGCGAATGCGTCCGGCACAATGACCATCGATGAGTTCGGCCGGTTGCAAAGCTATATCATCCCCTTTATTGTCGCAACTCTTTTATTAACGTTTTGGATTATTCCGGGATTGGCAGCCGCACTCACGCCGTTCAGTTACCGTGAAATCCTCAAATCGGCCCGTGATGCGCTGACTACCGGCTTCGTCACGGGCAATCTGTTTATTACCCTGCCCATGCTGGTAGAAAACGCCAGAAGGCTTTTTGAAGAGCGTCGCATAAAAAGTGATGACACCGATAACTATGTTGAGGTGCTGGTCCCGACATCCTTCAATTTCCCCAACATCGGTAAACTGCTGACGTTGCTCTTTGTCCTCTTTGCCGGCTGGTTTGTCGGCAAAAGCATTGCGCTCACAGACTATCCCGGCTTCGCCGTGTTGGGACTCTTTACCCTGTTCGGCGGTGTGGATTTGGCACTGCCTTTCCTGCTGGACCAGATGCAGATTCCTGCGGATATGTATCAGCTATACGTTGTTACGGGAGTCCTCAACAGTTGGTTTGCGACACTTCTTGCCGTCATGAATCTGTTTGCATTTACGCTGGTGGCCGCTTGCGCAGCAACGGGTACAGTGAAAATTAATTGGCCGCGTATTTTCAACTTTTCGATAATATCGTTGGTCATTTTTGCCGTCGCTATTCTGGGAACGCGTTTTGTGCTGTCTGTGATGGTGAGCAAAGAAGACATTACACGACGCACCCTGATGCACGCTGAGATTAAAGATTTACATAAGGCCGATAGAAAAGAGGCTGCCTCAAAAGAGGCCATCGGTCCAAACAATCCGCTTAAGGCGATCATCAAACGCGGCAAGCTGCGGGTAGGCTACCACCCTGAGAACTTGCCGTTTTCTTTTGTTAACGACAGGGGCGAACTGGTTGGTTTTGATGTAGAGCTAATGCATTTACTGGCACGAGAGCTAAAGGTAGACATAGAGTTTATCGAGTGGACATATGAAACGGTAACCAAGGACCTCAATCAAGGCAAATTTGATATAGCAATCGGTGGACTGATTGTTAACCCGGAGCGGCTCGCCAGGGTCAATTTCACGAATCCCTACATGAATATCACCACAGCCGTGGTAGTTGAAGACCACCGGCGCAATGAGTTCAAAAGTTGGCGTGCGATAGACAAAAAACTGAATGCTCGCGTAGGTGTGGTAGGGGAAAGCCGGGCGAAAAATGTCAAGCGTTACTTCCCGAATACCGAGGTTGTTCTTCTGAAAACTTACAGCGATTTTTTTACAGACAATCCCAAAGGGGTTGACGCACTTGTCATCAGTGCGGAGGCAGGATCAGCCTGGACGATCCTCTATCCCGCCTATTCCGTTGTCGTGCCGGAGCCTCACCTAAAAGCGAATGCAGCCTTTGCCATACCGCTGGTTACTTTGGATTTTGAGGATTTTATTAATGATTGGCTGCAAATGCGCCAGACCAGCGGAATTATCAACAATCTGTACAAAAAATGGATTTTGGGTGTGACGACGGAGCAGATAACGGGTCGCTGGTCAGTTGGGCGAGACCTACTGGGTTGGTGGGAATAAGCTGCTGCGAAAAAAGCGGTACAAAAACGGGACGTCCGTGATAAATTCGTATTTGTTATAAATAGGTTACAAACATGAGAATGTGACGGACCTTCCTTTGTTCTCCCATTTAAATTGCATAACACAATGTGCACATTTGCTGAATGGATTGGGTTTTCCTATTGATGATTGGAATCTATTCGCTATTGAACTATGAAAAATTCTATTATATTGATAAACCCACCACTTACAAGATTGCCCTCCACATTTAACTGTGGTCTTTTTTAAGATTACAGCAATCATGGTAACATCTTGACGGGCAAAAATAATAAATTGGATAGAGAAATGCCGACTTGAATCTTGGGCATTCAATTGGAGAGGCACATAATGTCCCGATTTCTGTCAAAAGGCTTCAGCGAAAATCACCTGTGGTCTCAACACGGATCAACTAAAAAATTAAGCATTATCATCATTTTGGCGTGCTGTTTCATTATGCTGGTGACCGTCCTGGCATGGTTCGCTCTTGAAAGAGTCAAGGAAAGAATACAAGCTGACGTGAGCGGCGCACTGCAGATCGTCCTGCATACAACCCAGGAATCGCTGAATCTGTGGGTCGAATCCAACAAATTTCAGCTGACCCGTCTTGCCGAGGATCCGCGCCTGGTGTTTTTGACAGTAAGCCAGTTGAGAAGAGACCGCAACAGAAAGGCCCTGTTAAAAAGTCACACATTACAGGAATTGCGTGATTTTCTCCAGTATGGAAGAGACCAGTTCGGGCAGGCTCGATATTTCATCATATCCCCTGATTTTATCAATATCGCATCCATGCGTGATGAGAAAATAGGGGCTAGAAATTTGATCGCCAACCAGGCATTGGATCTTCTTAACAAGGCATTTCTGGGTGAAGCCGTCATGGTGCCTCCCATATGGTCGGACATTCCATTGATGACGCCTCTGGATGGCAAAAATAAAAAATCGGCGGCCATGTTTTTTGTGGCCCCCATCAAAAACGTACAGGAGAAGGTGATTGCCGTAATCGCCCGGCGGGTCGATCCTTCGATAGATTTTACCCGGCTCATTCAGCTGGGGCGCATTGGCAAAAGCGGGGAAACTTATGCTTTAGGCCAGTATGGCAAGTTCCTTTCAGAAAGCCGTTTTGATGAAGATCTGGTTAAAGCCGGAATGCTCGATAAGGGCGAAACGAGCATTTTAACGGTCAGCGTACGCGATCCCGGCGGTGATATGACCAGGGGCTACATACCCGCGGTTCCCAGATACCAGCAGCCGCTGACCTTGATGGCCCAACAGGCAACCAAGGGAAAAGCCGGCCTGAATGTGGAAGGGTACCGGGATTACCGGGGTGTGCGGGTTTACGGCGCCTGGTTATGGGATGACAAGCTTGGGGTCGGGCTGGCCACTGAAATCGATGAGGCCGATGCCCTCGGCACCTATTACACGATGCGCACGGTAATCCTGACGGTTTTGGGAATTACGGTTTTGCTGGCGCTGGGCGCTCTGGTGTTTGCTTTGTTGATCGACGTAAGAGCGAACCGGGCACTGCAGAAGTCTCATGATGAGCTGGAGCATCGGGTTGAAGAAAGAACGGCCGAACTCAAAGAGAATCAAGCGCGCCTCGAGCAGGCCGAGGAACACAGCCGTTTACTGCTTGAATCCGCACAAGACGGTATTTTTGGCGTGGGTAAGGATGGCCTGGTGAACTTCATTAATCCAGCCGGATTAAAAATGCTCGGATTTAATATTGAGGAAGTGATCGGACAAAAGATCCATCCGTTGATCCACCATACCCGGCCCGATGGCAGCCCCTATCCGATCGAAGAGTGCCCGATGAACCACAGCCTGACCCAGGGCACGATCGGAAGCCGCGACGACGAGGTCCTCTGGCGTAAAGATGGTACCTCTTTTCACGTAGAATATACCAGCGTTCCCATCCGCAAGAACGGTTCCATTGCGGGTACGGTGGTCGTGTTTCGCGATATCACCGATCGGAAACAAGCCGAGCAGGCCATCAGGGAAAATCGAGCCAAATACCGTAATCTGGTCGAAAATGCTAACTGTATTATCTTTCAGATGGATACTCAAGGCAACGTTACGTTCTTCAATCGTTTTGCTCAGGATTTCTTTGGTTATAGCGAAGCAGAGATATTGGGCCGCAACGTGGTGGGCACCATCGTTCACACATCCGATTCGGCTGGAAGAAATTTGGAGATCATGATTCAGGATCTGGTAACGCATCCTGACAGATATGCTGATAATGAAAATGAAAATATTCGTCGAAATGGGGAATCGGTCTGGGTGGCCTGGACAAACCGGGCGATCTATGATGAGGAAAGTCGGCTCTCTGAGATCCTTTGCATCGGCATTGACAGGACCGAGCAGAAAAAGACTGAGGAGGCCCTGCGAGAAAGCCGCGCGACTGCCCGGGGGCTGCTGGATGCTACCCAGGAATCCCTGCTTCTTCTGAATAAAGAGGGCATCCTTATCGCGGTAAACCAGACCGCTGCACGCAGGTTCCAACGAACACCGGAGGAGCTCATTGGAACCCACCATTTTGATAAATTGCCTGAATCTGTGCTTGAGTCGAGGAAAGCTCATTTTCAAAAAGTTTTGCAAACCGGCGAGCCGGATGATTTTGAGGATGTTCGGGATGGAACGGTTTTTCATAATATTTATTATCCGGTTCGGGATACGGCGGGTGCCATTATGGGGGTTGCTATTTTCGGGCAGGATATCACTGAACGCAAGCGGGCGGAAGAGGCGTTGAAACGGAATGTGGATGAACTGGAGCGGTTTAGTAAAGTCGCGTTTGGGCGTGAAAAGAAGATGATCCAGCTCAAGCAGGAGATTAACGAATTAATGATTCAATTGGGTAAAGCTGAAAAGTACAAAATTGTCAGCTGACAGACATTT
>JASFIU010000127.1:0-10538 GCA_050122495.1 Desulfobacterales bacterium
CGGACAAGGAAAGCACGGATCGAAACAGGCGGTTGGCAATCCGGGTGCTTTCGCAACGAATCGCAGAAAGGGCGGTTAATCGGCTGAGTGATGATTTCTAGCAAATAAGGGAAGATTCGTAAAAACTGAGTATTGCCGGGATTTGGACAGGAAGAAGGCCGAACACCTTAACCGCAGACGCCTTGGAAATTACCCCTAATCTGTCTGCGGCACTCAGATAATCGTAATGGCATTTATCAATCTTGAAAGGCGCGATATCTTTCTGGCAGCTGTTTTCTTGTGAATAACACCTTTTTTGGCCGCTTTGTCAATGACCGACTGGGCTGTATTCAATTTGGCTAATGCTGCTTCTTTTGACGCTTCACCAGATGACGACCGAACATCCTTGGTTACGTGTTTTATTCTGGTTTTTACCGCTTTGTTACGCAGCCGCCGTTTTTCATTCTGGCGTGCGCGTTTTTCTGCTGATCTATGATTTGCCAACGGGATCCACTCCTTGTTAAGATTATTAAAACCACTATATATACTGAACTGAAATAGCGATGTCAATAATTTTTTAGATCAATGAAAGAAAATTCCCACGTCATCAAAGCCGCCGGAGTTGTCGGGGCGGCAACGCTATTAAGCCGCATCCTGGGCTATATTCGCGATGCGGTCATTGCATGGTACTTCGGAGCCGGTCACAGTTCGGACGCGTTTATCGCCGCCTTCAGGATTCCGAATCTCCTAAGGAGACTTTTTGGAGAAGGCGCCATCAGCAATGCCTTTATACCGGTGTTTACGGATTACCTTACAAACGATGGGAAGGATGAAGGCTTGCGTCTGGCCCGATCCGCCCTTTTCGTAATGTCCATCCTGCTGGTGGTGATTTCCATCTTGGGCATCTTGCTGGCCCCCTTAATCGTAAAGGTCGTCGCCCCCGGGTTTTTTGAATCTCCGGGTAAAATGTCCCTCACCATTACCCTTACACGCATTATGTTCCCTTATATTTTCTTTATCGGCCTGGTGGCCATGTGTATGGGAATCTTAAATGTTTTTGGCCACTTTGCGGCGCCTGCAATCGCACCGGTTTTGCTAAATCTGGCGATGATTTGTGCTGTTATTTTCATATGTCCGTATTTGTCGAATCCCGTTATGGGGCTTGCCATCGGGGTGATAACAGGGGGCGTTCTTCAGCTTGGACTTCAGCTGCCCTTTATGATTCGCAAAGGGCTCATCCTGCGGCCCGAAGGCAAATTTTTTCATCCCGGATTAAAAAAAATAGGCGTGCTTATGCCGCCCATCATTTTTGGCGGAGCCGTCTATCAGGTTAATATTCTGGTGGATGGTCTCCTGGGATCTTTGTTGCAGGAAGGCAGTGTCAGCTACCTATATTTTGCCGACCGCCTGGTTCAGTTTCCACTCGGTATATTTGCCATCGCCGCGGCCACTGCTGTTTTGCCGAGTCTATCGCGACAGGCAGCCATCCACGATATTGACGCGCTCAAAGATACCTTTGGCCATGCGGTGCGGTTAATTATATTTCTCACGATCCCGTCGATGGTGGGACTGATAATCTTAAGGGAGCCCATTGTCGCCCTGTTGTTCCAACGCGGTGAATTCAGTTCGCTTGCAACTCGGTTGACTGCCCAGGCGCTTTTATATTATGCTATGGGTCTAGGCGCCTTTTCGGCGGTTAAAATCGTTGCCGCCACCTTTTTTGCCCTAAAAGATACCCGCACGCCAATGATCATGGCGTTTGTTTCCGTAGGGGCCAATATTGTGCTCGGTATTATTTTGATGGGACCCCTGGCGCATGGAGGGCTCGCCCTGGCAACATCGCTTGCTTCGATTTTGAACCTTGGGCTGCTGGTTCATGCGCTGCGATCAAAGCTTGGATCTCTGGGAGGACGCAGCATCATGCGATCTGCTTACAGAGCATTGTTAAGCGCGGGATTTATGGGTGTGGTGGTCTGGGGTACGTTTTCTGTTTTTATTCCGTCTGAAGGCGGCGAGGTTGTGGAACTGCTGCTGGGATTAGCCGGGAGTATTTTTACGGGATTGATGATTTACGGTCTATGCTCTTATTTAATTAAAAGTCCGGAATTGCTAAGTGTTGCAGCCGAAATTAAAAAGGGCCTAAGCAAAAAATGACAAAAACGCAAAGCATTTTCCTGTCGATCACCGTTGTGCTGCTGTTGTCACTTTTCTTTTTTATTATTTTCGGCGGACATGGCTTTATGGATTTAAATGCCTTAAAAAAAGAAAGGGATCAGCTGGCGGATAAAAATGGGCAGCTATCCCAGCAAAATCTTTCTTTGAGTGTCGAAATTGACCGGTTGAAGCATGATCCCAAATATATAGAAAATATCGCACGGCAGGAACTGGGCATGGTCGCTGAAGATGAGCTGATTCTTAAACCCCAAAGCTTGCCAGAACCATGAGTTAAATGAATGGATAACGAAACAGATTTTTATACAGTTACAATGGCAAAGGTTTACGCTGACCAGGGGTATTGGGAAAAAGCCGCTGAAATATATCGCCACCTTTTGACACACGAGCCTGAGCGCAATGACTACCTTGAAGCGCTGGCCGAAGCCGAGAGAAGGATTATTTCATCCGGCAAAAAACCGTCCGAGGATCTGGCCCCCTTGTTTCACCAATGGTTTGACCTGATGCTTAAATATAGAAATTTGCAGAAACTGCGCAAATTGAAAGGTGGTAACCCTTAAAAAATAATTGCCAAACACCCCGCTTAAACATCTAAGGTTTAAATGGGCGGACGAAATCTAAAACGCACCAAATTATTTCATTTCTCCTTCAGCACCTCTTTTGAATAAAATCTGGCTCTGACCCGCCTTTGCGCACCGCGTTCCACTATAATTTGCCCGTCTTTGCGATGGATGGTAATTTTGGAACCGGTGATAAAATTCTTTCCCTTCGTAATCGTTGAATCCTTGCCCTCAAGTACCATAACGGTGGTATCCAGATCGTATTCAACCCGCTCGGTCTCAGCGGTATACTGATCTGATGATATCTTCACGTGGCCGCTGGCAACAATTCGTTTGATTAATTCCTGGCGGTTGGTTTGATTTTGAAGGTCTTCTGGATTATCTCTGTAGTAAATCCGAAGGTGTTCTGAAGTAATCGTAAAATTTCCCTGACGGGCGTGGACATCACCACTAAATTCCGCATATTTTTCGGCATTGTTGGTTATCAATTTGTCCGCAACAATCTGTATCTGTTCACCAATCTGATTCTGATCCGCTTCACTTCGGCGATCCTCAGCAACTACGAAGGCTGATAGAAGCATAAGGATAACCGTAAACAGCATTGATCGAATCCAATACTTCCGGCCCTTTACCGACTGAAGTATTCGAGATGCGTTCACGATGCCTCCTTATTCTGTCGGGCCAACCGGCGACAGGGCAGGGCACTAACCGGATCAACCACAATTATTTAATGATTCTTAACCGATGCGTATCTTTCAACTCCTGCCATAATTTTTTGATTATGACTTTGACAGCATCGTCTTCGCTTTGCAGCGGATCATCTGCTATCGCCAGGCAGGATTCCACCAGCTTTTCGTTTCCGGCCCACAGACCGAATCCTTCCAGGATATGCCTTCCCAAATATGAATGCAGTTTGTTCAATTCGGTCTCATCCATATTGGCGATTGTTGTTTTATCTTTTAACGGCAATTCAGATATGAGCCGCGCAACGGCTTCTTGAACCGTTTGAGGCGGCTTATCGGATGCGCGGCGGTCCTTGTCACGAAGTTGTTCCGATTCCGGCGGGTGGGTTTTAATCAATTCCAAATAATAGATCGTCTCGATTAATTTCGAAACATCTTGATATATTGAATTGTCTTTACTTTCCCGGGGGCCGGCAACATTCAGAATTTCAATCGCGTTTTCCTCTATCCAGGATTGAATCAGGCTTGCGGCCTTAAAAGCGGGCGTTTCGTTGAGGTCCATATGAAGCCATGGGCGGTTGTGTTTTAAAGCCATCTTGCGTGTATAATCAGAGCCTTCGGTCAATTTTCCGTGACTGATGATCAGCGTGCCATTGGAATCGATGACGTTTTGCTCCGTTCTTAATGCGTAGCTGGTAACGGGCATTTCGGCGAGTTTGTATTTTGCCGGCAGGGGCCCATTTTCGGTTAACCTCCCTTTGGGAATCCATCCGCCGTGCGGGATGCCCAATTTTATAGCCGCATCAAGCGCTGCCTGGTCAGCCCCGGTTTGACCGCCTGAAATGATTTTTTTAATCACGACTGTGCCTATATATTATGATATGGGTGAGTGTTCGACCGATCCGGCTCAGAATTAGCGATTCGGTTCACCCGTCTTCTGGTATTCTTTCTGAATACGCTTGAGCATGTCAAAGAGATCTTCTTTGGAGAAGATGCCCTTTTCAATGAGCAATTGGGCGATGGCATCCAGCTGCATTGAATTGGCCATCAGCAGATCTTGTATAGTGGCAATTTCACTTGAATCGCCGTTCTGCGTCACAACTAAATCTCCATTCTCTAATGTTTGTCTTCTGTCTTTCCCGCTGCGCCTTTCGGGACCGTCATGGGGTGCAATAATCCACCGGCGGTCTAAACCCGAGCGCCTGTTTTTGTCATCTTTCTGACTTGGAGTCTTCTTAGCATCGGCCATAATACGAGATCCTTCTGCAAGTTAGAGGCTTCGCCCCGAATTAATTGGAAGATTTCCGTTTATAGATCAGTTGGAGATGGTTTCTTTATAATACAATTGCAAAAGATGGTCAAAGGAATAGGCACGGCGATTTAAAAGTTAGGTGCAATCTGCACCCAGATAATAAGCCTCGATCATTGAATAGGTTGGTGTTTTTATTTCACGCAAATAATTCGCAATTTTCAGCAGTAAAGCCACCCATTTTAGAAACGCACGAATTTCATAAAAAAGTATGTCTGGGTAGGACTGCGCAGGACTGGCTGCCTTTCATTTAATAGCCCCATTATGATAACATAAAGTCAGGTGGTAATTTTAAACTGAGTTTCGTAGGGTTAAGTCATTTTAGCAAGGTGGAAAAGACCATGCATCCTGCCAAGACAGTATGTGTTCTGTGCATATCGATCTTCTTTATAACGGCTACTGTATTGGCGGAAGAAAGCCATGTCAGGAATGGATTCTGGGGCGGAATTGATGCTGGCGCTGGTTTTCTTAAACAGTCATTAGATGAGGGAGACGAAGACGACATATCTTTCTTTTTAGGATTTAAAGGAGGATATACCATCAATCCCCATTTCCTGATTGGACTTGAATTAAGCGGTTGGCTTATCGAGACAAGCGATCAATATTGTCTTTACGGTTATTGTTCAGATGCGTCTGAAGGAGAGGGCATCATGCAAGTTTTTCTTATCTCTCGATATTATCCAAGTCAGGAGTTTGGCTTTTTCGCAAAAGCAGGGGGAGGATATGTGGACCATTGGTATCACAGGGATCGAGACACGAGGAGAAAAGAAGGTTGGGGGTTGACGTTGGGGGGCGGCTATGACTTCTTGCTAAATGAAAATGTGGCGCTTACCCCGTTCGCTACTTTTAGCTATGGTGAGACAGGCAATTGGGATTATCAGGCAATAACTGTGGGGCTTGGCCTTACGCTACCATAAAATCTGCAAAATAGGCTACTGGATCGCTTTCGTATCTGCAATATTGGCAAAACTCTGATATTTTCAATATATTAAAGTTGCCAATAGCGGGTTATGGCATCCTCAACACGCGGAAGCCGATAGCGTCACAGCCATATCCTTGTCGGTATATATCTCGATGTGCTGATCGACAGAAATAAGCGGG
This sequence comes from Desulfobacterales bacterium, assembly GCA_050122495.1. Classification (GTDB taxonomy): domain Bacteria; phylum Desulfobacterota; class Desulfobacteria; order Desulfobacterales; family JAHEIW01; genus JAHEIW01. The sequence continues at coordinate 5,805 of JASFIU010000127.1, forward strand.
AAGATACCATCCGCCGCCACGAATCACCCGTAGTAGGTCCCTGGCGAGATCGCGGATATTATGAGACGGGTCGGCATTATTGGAAGACGTGTCATATCGGTCCTGGCACCATTCCATTACATTGCCATGCATATCATATAGACCAAAAGCATTCGCTCGCAAACTGCCCACAGGCAAAGTCTTTGCCAAATATTCTCCTTTCATACAACCTGAGTATGGATAATTACCATTATAATTAGCTCCTGCGGTGGACAGACAATTTCCGAAAGAAAACGGGCCTGATGTCCCGGATCGACAGGCATACTCCCACTCAGCTTCGGTGGGCAACCGGTATTTATTTGTTTGTTCTCTGGCATTAAGCCTATCAATAAATATACTGACATCAATCCACGACACTTGCTCAACCGGTTGATCATCCCCTTTGAAGTAACTGGGATTATTACTCATTATCGCCCGCCATTGGGCTTGGGTGACCTCATAAATGCCAAGGTAAAACGGGGTTTTTATTTCAACCAAGTGAAGCCCCTCGTCTGAGCTGCGATTCTTTTCGGCCGCCGGACTACCCATAAAAAAGCTACCGGCTGGAATGCGCTTGAATTCCATGCCAATAGAGTTTGTAAAATGGTCGTCCCAAAGTAGTTTGGCTCCTTTTTTGGCTCCATCATTGAAAGCAGTTCTACTTAATTCGCATCCCATTAGAGAACAGATGAATAGTAAAATTACGTGAATGAATACAGATTTATTTGCCATACAGGGCTCTTTTAAACCATGCTTTTGTTTTATATTTAACGGCTGGTTTTATTGTTATTTTCAAATTAGCTTAAATTTGTAAATTTGAAAACCCTCGCAAAAGCTTTTTCAGGGTTACTGCATTGAATAGTTCATCCAGAGCAATGAGGCCCTCATGATCACTTCATGTCGCGCGAGCTCTTTAAAAGACATACAGTTGGCCATGTATCCAACATATCAGCAGAATTGATGGCATTGAAAAAGTTGGGATATCATATTACGATATCTGTAATTTTGGCGAAATACAGATTATCTCAATAAATCACCACCCGGGTGATATTTGGTTTTTGGCATGAGATATCTGCAAAATTCGCTTTAATTCTGCACCACAATATATTGTAGGTCATCTAATTTGACACAAGCCCATATTTTCGATAATTCAAGTTAAACCATCCAAAGCGCTTATACAATTGCATCGAATTTTTTCCTTTCTAAAAATCAGTGGAGGGCATAAAAATGAAGTGCCCAAATTGCCACTTCAAGAATCCTGATACTCAAAAATTCTGTGGAGAATGTGGTTCAAAATTAGAAAAAGTTTGTTCTAATTGCGGTAGTAGTAATCCATCCGAATATAAATTTTGTGGGGAATGCGGCCAAAATCTCATAATTTCCCCAGAACCTGCTCATACAGAACTCTCTTTTGACGAAAAAATGGAGAAGATTCAACGCTATCTTCCTAAAGGGCTGGCTGAAAAGATCTTAGCTCAAAGAGATAGAGTTGAAGGTGAACGCAAACAGGTTACAGTAATGTTTTGCGATATGGAAAGCTTTACTCAACTTGCTGAAGAGATCGGGCCAGAAGAAGCTTATACCATAATGGATAAAGTCTATGAGATTTTAATACATAAAGTCCACGATTTCGAAGGTACGGTTAACGAGATGACTGGAGATGGAATTATGGCGCTTTTTGGTGCTCCGGTTGCTTTGGAAGATGCACCGCAACGCGCGATTCGATCCAGCCTTTCCATCCACCGGGAAATGGCAAAATTCAGTGAACAATTGAGACAAGAAAAAAAAGGTGCACCACCTGTTAAAATGCGCATCGGCATTCATACCGGACCTGTGGTAGTGGGTACGGTTGGTAATGATCTAAGGGTCGAGTTCAAGGCTGTTGGCGATACAGTAAATCTGGCCTCAAGAATGGAGGGACAAGCCCAACCCGGAACGACATATGTTACAGAGGATACATTCAAACTCACCGAAGGTTTATTTCGCTTCGAGGGCCTGGGGCCGAGGGTGATTAAAGGCAAGCAAGCGCCGGTCAACATCTACCGTGCCATCGCCCCCAGTACCAGAAGGACCAGGTTTGACGTTAGTGCCGAGCGGGGACTGACCCCTTTTGCGGGCAGGGAGCGGGAGCTTGAACTTTTGCTCGATGGGTTGGAGCGGTCCAAAGCGGGCAGGGGGCAGGCCTTTTCCATCACGGCTGAGGCTGGGATTGGAAAATCAAGGCTTTTATATGAGTTTAGAAAGGCCATAGCCAGTGAAGATGTGACCTTTTTGGAGGGAAGGTGCCTTTCCTACAGCAGGGCGGTAGCCTATCATCCCCTCATTGATATCCTGAAAGCAAATTTCGATATCCAGGAAGGGGACGGGGATCTTGAGATCAGGGAAAAGGTTAAAAGGGATCTAAAAATGTTAGGGACCGATGAGGCTTCCACTCTTCCCTATCTTTTGGAACTATTGGCGGTCAAAGACAGTGACATCGAAAAGATCCCCATGAGCCCTGAAGCCAAAAGGGATCGAATCATTGAGGCCTTCAACCAGATTGCCCTCAAGGGTTCCGAGATCCGGCCCCTGATTCTGGCATTTGAAGATCTTCATTGGATTGATAAGAGTTCAGAAGAGCTATTGAAATATGTTTTAGAAAGCATACCCGGTGCAAAGGTCTTATTGTTGTTCACCTACCGGCCGGAGTTTGTTCACACCTGGGGCGCCAAGTCCTATCATAGTCAGCTGAATTTGAACCGGCTTTCCAACCGGGAGAGCCTCTTAATGGTTTCGTATCTTTTGGGTACGGATTTTCTCAGTAGGGATCTTGAGGAGTTCGTCCTTGAGAAGACCGAAGGGGTTCCGTTTTTCATCGAGGAGTTAATAAAGTCCCTTAAAGATCTAAAAATCATAGAGAGAGAAAACAATAGATATCGCATAACAAAGGACATCAAGGAGGTGACTATTCCCGCAACTGTTCAGGATGTCATCATGGCTCGGGTAGACTCACTGCCTGAGGGAACGAAGAGCTTGCTTCAGACGGTTTCAGTGGTCGGCAGGGAGTCCAGCTATGATTTAATCAAGCAGGTAACGGGGCTGACAGAACAGGAATTATTGCCACAGCTATCGGTTTTAAAGGATTCAGAGCTTCTCTATGAGAGAGGCATATATCCCCAATCGACCTATATCTTCAAACATGCGCTTACGCAAGATGTCGTCTATGATAGCTTACTTCTCAAAAAAAGAAAGGAAATTCATGCCCAAATAGGAGGAATTATAGAAGCACTCTACCCAAATCGACTCGAAGAGCATTACGAACTTTTGGCCTACCACTATGGATGTAGTGACAACGCAGACAAGGCAGTTCAGTATCTATATCTGGCGAACCAAAAAGCGGCCAAGCTTAATGCTATCGAGGCAGCGAAGGCCTATTTTGATGAGGCTATGGCATTGTTGGACATCCTACCTGACACCAAGAAAAACAAAGAATTACGAATTACCTTACTGTTAAATCAAGCTTATGTATTCGAGTTGCTCTGGGAGTATCCCAAATATCATGAATTTCTGAAAATCTATGAAACTGTGGCGGTGCAATTGGCGAATCAAGATCTTACGGGAAAATTCTATACCAGAGTGGGTCACTGTGAATGGTGGAACGGCGAAATAGATAAGGCTATCGATACATCTAACAAAGCGATCGAATTATTTGAGGCATCGGGAAATTTCGAAAATGCAGTTTATGCCTATGCCAACTTGGTTTTGAGCTATTGGTTTTTGGGAGATTATAGTTTGGCCTTAAACCATGGAGAAAAGGTCATAAGAATGTTAGATTCGGCATACGATCCTTTCAGGTATGTGTGGACGATATCTGAAATTTCATTGATCTACTCCTGCCTAGGCCATTGGGATAAGGCTGTTGAAAATTGTCAAAAAGCTCTTAGCATCGCTAAGGAATATTCAAATAACAGCCTGGTTTCTTTTTCGGCCTGGGTCATTTCAGTAATTTATAGCCGAAAAGGCGAATTAGATCGAGCAGTTGAATATGGAAATCTGGCCTTCGATAGAGCTCCAACAACTAACGATCGCATATTGTCACAGGGAGCTTTTGGCTGGGCTCTTTGCAGGGCTGGTGAGCTAAGTAAAGGGATTGATCTTTTGAACCAAGTGCTACAAATGTATCAAGTAGCACGCTTTGTGCCGTCTGAGATAATGGCGAGGACTTATCTTGGAGAAGGCTATTGGCTTGCTAAAGAGTTTGACAAGTCACGGCGGATGCTTGAGGAAGTTTTAAATATCGCTGAGCCTTTGAAGATGCGGTATTACATCGGTTGGGCTCACCGCCTATTAGGCGAGATCGCTCTGAAAACCAATTCGAACCAAGCGATATCGCAATTTGAGAAGAGCATCGCAATCTTTCACGAGATCAAAGCTGAAAACGAGTTGGCATTGACATTCGTGAGCTATGGTCGGCTCCACAATGAAAAAGGCCAAATAGAGAAGTCTCGTGAGTATCTAACGAAGGCCCTGGAAATTTTCGAGCAACTCGGCACCTTACTTGAACCAGATAAGGTAAGAGAAATTTTGGCCGAATTGTCTAAAGCTTAAACTATGGAAGGCACAATATATTGTATATCACTCCCTTTGACCTTATTCTTCAGATTTCTGTTGATATCAAAAGTCTCTTTGTGGTTCTAAAACCTGATGTTACTCCAACAATGCTGTAAATATCAAATC
>JASFIU010000128.1:0-10525 GCA_050122495.1 Desulfobacterales bacterium
CTGGCCGGAGCTGCATGAATTTGAGCGCATGGGATTGGTACTTGAATTCTTCTTAAAATCCGGTCAATATAAAAATCTGCATACCTATTCCATGCGAGGACTGCCCCGGCCGCAAGATGATAAGTATTATGGCCAAATTTTTTACTCGGATCCGGTATACGCCGTTTGGGGCAACCGCAAATAGAATTAACCGGATAAACACAACAAAAGGTGAGGAATCGACTGATGCGCACAGGTCATGACGCCATGAAAAGTGACACGGAAACCACGATGAGACAAAGGCCTTCTTTTGACAGCGAGCGGTTTAAGCGCCAGATTGAATTTATCCTGGAGATTGATAAACTTAAAACGATACTGCGGCGGACAATACTGCTGGATCGTTCCCGTCAGGAAAATTCAGCCGAACACTCCTGGCATATCGCCTTAATCCTTCTGGTCTTATCCGAGTATGCGGATGAAGATAACCTGGATCTTTTGCAGGTGATGAAACTGTTGCTGGCACATGATCTTGTCGAAATCGATGCTGACGATACTTACTGCTATGATGAAATTGGCCGCCAGGATCAAAAAGAACGGGAAATGAAGGCGGCAGATCGGATTTTCAGCATCCTGCCATCGGATCAGGCCGTTTTATTCCGGTCCCTGTGGGATGAGTATGAAGCCCGAAACACGCCGGAATCCCGGTTTGCCAATGCCATGGATCGGTTGCAGCCGTTTTTGCACAATTATTTTACCCGCGGATATAGCTGGCAAAAGCATGGCATCAAGAAAAACCAGGTTCTTGCCAGAATGCAGCCGGTTGATGAAGGCTCCCACCATCTATGGGATTACGTCACAGCGCTTATCGATGATGCGGTCGAACAAGGTTTTCTGAAAAGGTAATTAACATTTGGAAATTTAAGTACTTTGTTGAAATTATTATTCCCTTCAGGTTATATTCCAATCGGGGTGAAGCCCCAGCTGGTAACCTATTAAAATACAATGAACTCTGAAAAATCTGGATCAATGATTTCGGCCAGGGGTTTAACCCGTATTTACAAACTGGGCGACAGTGAGGTCATCGGAATTAGCCGGGTTGATCTTGAAATCGATGCGGGTGCGCTGGTGGTGCTCAAGGGCAACAGCGGTTCAGGGAAAAGCACCCTGTTGTCATTGTTGGCTGGTCTGGACAGACCAACCCGGGGAGATCTGACGGTTGCCGATCACGATTTAAATAAAACTTCTAATAGTGAGCTGACCCTTTTCCGCCGGCAGGTGGTCGGCATGATTTTTCAGTCTTTTAATTTGCTGCCCACCTTAAATGTACTTGAAAATGTATGCCTGCCGGCGCTTTTGGCCGGCAAATCGATTACAGAGAGCCGGATCAAAGCCGCGGATCTTTTAAAATGGATCGGCCTCGAGCAGCGCTTAAACCACCTTCCGGCACAACTCTCCGGCGGGGAGATGCAACGCACTGCCATCGCCAGAGCCCTCATTAATGATCCATCCATTATTTTGGCCGATGAGCCCACCGGGAATCTTGACTCTCGCAACGGACAGGTCGTCATTGATCTATTGGCAGAGCTTAATCGAAAATGGGGACGCACCGTTATGATCGCAACCCACAGTTCACTTGCGGATTCTCAGGCCACCGCTAAAATTTTTCTTAAAGACGGAATGATCACAAATCATCCATGAGAAATTTCTTATTTTTCTTACGACTTTTTATCTGGTTCAGTCTGCGGGATATGCGCAAACATATCGGCCGGGCCCTGACCGTACTACTGGGAATCGCTCTGGGCGCGGCTGTATTTACCAGTGTGCGCCTTTCGGTTAACGCCTCGCTGGATTCCTTTACCAAAAGCATGGATCTGATCGCCGGCCGCGCCGATCATGTATTAACCCGGCCCGGCGGTTATGTTCCGGAAAATCTTATCAGGGATCTGTTAAATCATCCGGCGATTCAAACGGCATCACCGGTCCTGACCACCTATACGCGAATTGCGCAGGGGGATGCCAAACCTTTTTTGCTGATCGGATTTGATCCGATTTTAGACCGGCCCATCCGGAACTGGCGTATTCATTCCAAATCGAATCAAGAGGCCCTTGCCTGGCTGGACTTATTAAAAGAACCCTACACCTTATTCCTGGGAGAATCCCTGGCCGCCGAAGCCAATATTGACTCAAGTGATGTTATTCTTCTTGAGCATATCCGCCAGAAATCGAGGTTTAAGGTGCTCGGGAGGCTGGAACGAAAAGGACTTGCACTGGCTGAAGGGGGTCGAATTGCTTTAACGGATATTGCAACCTTTCAGGAGTTCACCGGGCTTTTCGGCAAGGTGGATCGAATCGATCTCAGGTTAAAACCCGCTTCCACCGCCCAGGACCTGGACGATATCCGCAGCATGCTGCCTGAAAGCCTCACGCTGAATCCGCCATCAGCCGCTCGCGAAAGCGGGCAGGGGATGATCAGAGCCTATCAGCTCAATCTCTCCATTCTAAGTTTTGCATCATTGTTTGTCGGCATGTTTTTGGTCTATAGCCTGGTCGCCTTAAATGCAGCTTCCCGTCGGCCGGAGCTGGCTATTTTAAGGTCTACCGGAGCTTCCGGCTATCATCTCTTTTTTATTTTCCTGGCGGAAGGTGCTTTGTTTGGCCTCGCCGGCTGGTTGCTGGCCATTCCGATTGGCAATTTTCTGATCAAATATTTACTGCATGGCGTCAGTCAGACGATCTCCACCCTCTTTGTGAGAGTTCAGGTGCAAACACTTACGCTCGATGGGTGGGAAATCCTGTTAAGTTTCGGGGTTACGATCTTTATTTCCGTATTAGCCGCTTATCAACCCGCACGTGAGGCCATGCAGGTTTCCCCCAAAGAAGCACTGGAGATTTCCCAGCTGGGCATGCGGGCCCGAAAATCACCCAAACAGCTTGCTGTGGGCGGTCTTGTCTGTATCATTCTCGTATTTCCGTTATCCGGGCTTCCGGCAGTGCTGGAAATGCCGCTGCCTGGATATTTATCCATTCTGCTGCTCTTTGTGGGTTTTGCGTTGCTGGCCCCCTGGGCCCTGGAGCAGGTCGGCGCCTTCCTGTCTTCTAAATTGCGCAAGCTGGCAGGAATACCGGCTTACCTGGCCAGCCGCTACGTGCTTGACAGCGGGACCCGGACAGCCGTATCTGTCGGCGCCCTTATTACAGCAGTTGCCTTATTTACCTCCCTGGTTATTATGATTTACAGTTTTCGCCAGACCGTAGAATTTTGGACCTATCAGACCATTCGAGGAGATTTATTCTTAACCACCAAAATGGGAGATATTAATCGATTCCGTTATCCCATTTCACAAGAGGTGGTTGCGGATCTGCAAACTTTAAAAGACAGGGTCGATATCGTACCCAACCGGCGCTTTTTTTTAACATATGCCAATTTACCTTATGAGTTCGAGCTGCTGGATATAGAGGGATTTTTGCAATACGCTTCCTTTTTCTGGATGAAAGGAGATCCGGAAAGAATCCAGCCGAAGCTAAAACGCGGTGAAGGTGTTATTATATCCGAAGTTTTTTCAAATCGTACCGGGTTAACCATTGGCGACCAGTTTCGGGCACAGGTCGCCGAATCATCGGTTGAGCTCCCGATCCTGGGTATTGTTCGCGATTACCGGACGCACGGAGGTGTCGTCTTTTACTCCTTGCCTCATTTCAAGGCTCGCTATCACGATCCCCATTGGGGCGGGCTGCGGCTTTTTTTTAAAGACAGGACCCAGAATCTGGACCTGGCCGTCTCGAATCTTCGGGCCTCTATCATCGGGCAGATGGGCGATAAAGTGGATCTGCTCGGCGGCAAACGGCTGCGCAGAGCTGTTTTACGAATTTTTGACGAAACATTTGCGATTACGACCGTTTTACTTGTGATCGCTTTGATCATCGCTGCTTTAGGAATCGCCACGACGCTGACGGTGATGGTTTTAGAACGATCGCGACAGCTCAATACCCTGTTTGCCGTCGGTGCAAGCTTCGGGCAAATTCGTTCGATGATATTCTGGGAAGCCGCTTTTTTGGTTGTCATCGGGGAGTTGGCCGGAGTTGTTTGCGGTTTTATCTTATCGTATCTACTGGTGTACGTGGTGAATCGCCAATCATTCGGATGGACTTTTTTATATGGTGTCGACTGGGGATCGCTGAGCATATCGATTCCGCTGATTATCATAACAGCCCTTGCCGCTGCGCTGCCGGCGGTGAACATGGTTTTCCGCAAACCGCCGGCGACTTTGTTGCGGGAACGTTGATATTGCTTTTTTTAATTAGCCACAGACCCACACGAACACACACAAACATTATGAGAGAATCTCTAAAAGCAATTGCATTCTTACTATTAAGTCTGCTTATGGTGATCGTACCCAGGAATCATCAGATATTTGCCGGGGGGGAGTCTGATTTTTTATCTGTTACCGGGCCTTGTAATTTGGCATTTCCGAAAGACCACGGACCGCATCCGGGCTATCGGACCGAATGGTGGTATTATACGGGCAATCTTCAAGCTGAATCGGGTACCCGCTTCGGATTCCAGTTGACGTTTTTTCGAAGCCAAATCAGTCCTCCCGATGCGGAAAAAAAATGGCCCCGGCAAGCGTCTGCCTGGCGAGCACAGCAGATCTATCTCGGGCATGCAGCGATCACCGATATTTCCGGGAAAAGACACCTTCAGGCCGAGCAGGTTGCCCGGGGAGCCCTGGGATTGGCAGGGACATCTGAAGCGGATGGAGGTCGGATCATTTTTATCAAAAACTGGCGTGCTCAAATAAAGGAAAATGCCCACCATCTGAAAGCCGTCACGGATGAATTTTCATATGAACTGACCTTGCAGCCTGTTAAACAGCCCGTCTTACATGGGCAGGCCGGCTATAGCCGTAAAGGCTCAGCTCGCCGGAGCGCAAGTTGCTATTATTCGTTTACCCGGCTAAAAACAGTGGGCACCCTCACGGTGGGCGGAAATACCATGAGGGTTGAGGGTTTAACCTGGATGGACCATGAATTCAGTACAGCTCCACTGGAGCCGGATATTGTCGGCTGGGACTGGTTTAGCCTGCAGCTTTCGGATCGAACCGAAATTATGCTTTATCAGTTCAGAAATCAGCAAGGCGGCCTGAGTGCTGCCTCCAGCGGGACTTTCATTGATCCATCCGGAAACCCCCGACATCTAACAATAGACGACTTCAGCATTGAGGTTTTGAACCAATGGAAAAGTCCCCGCACCCGGGCCTTGTATCCGACCCGCTGGCGGATAACTATTTTCCCATTATCAATTCGGCTAAACGTTGATGCCAATTTGTCGGATCAGGAAATGCAGACCCCGGCAAGCACCGGGGTGACGTATTGGGAGGGCAGCGTATCGATAAATGGCTCGGCCGCCAGACATTCCATCGAGGGTACGGGTTATGTTGAGCTTACCGGATACGCAGAACCTTTCAGTGCCCCCATGTAACCAATCCTACTCCAGTCCGGTTCAATTCAGCTAGGCTTTTTTGAGAAGCCGAAATATCATAAGATACTGTTTAACAACCGGAATACATCCTCTGGATATACGTTTTACTCATCAAATGCCTAAATTTAGGAAAAAAAATTATGAAAACCGCGAAAATTTTGATATAAATTAATATTGCCTTCAATAAAAGATCCCCTAATTATTAATAGAAGTAATCTAATGCGCAAAAAACGATTCATCGCCGTTTTGAGTTTGACATGGCTCCTGTTGGCAGCCTGTGTAACCCATCAGCAATTGGAAGATCAGAATGCTGTGTTAAATAAGGAAATAAGGCTTTTGCGTCTTGAGCTTTACGAGGCTGAAGAAAAGATTAAAAGCCTTGATGCCGAATTAGTCAAATTGCAGCAAATAAATAGGGTCTGTGAAGAAAAAATTACCGATCTGCAATCAAAGAATACCTACCTTAAAAATATCAATTTAAAGCTTTCCAAAAACAATCAGCGGCTTTCTCAGAACGTTGCGCATTTGAGCAACGATCTGCAAAAAAAGAAATCCGTAATCAAACTGCAGAATAAAGTCATCCGTCTTCTGGATGATACCAAAAACACAATCGCAACGAGTCTAAAGGAGGAAATCGAAGCTGAGGAGATCGAACTCGTAGAAATGGAAGACACCTTAAAGGTTGTCTTTATCGATAAAATCCTTTTTGATTCGGGCAGCGTCGAGATTAATGAAAAGGGCAAGAAAATATTGCTGGTCGTGGCCGACTCCATCAAAGCCCACAAGGATCAAAAATTACTGGTGGAAGGGCACACCGATAATACGCCTTTAGGTGCTTCCTTAAAAGAACGATTTCCAAGCAACTGGGAGCTGTCCACCGCCCGGGCAGCCGCCGTGGTAAGATTTCTTCAAAAAGAGGGCCAGTTGCAGCCCGAAAGGCTTTCGGCGCGCGGCTACAGCTACTATCGGCCGGTGGCATCCAACAAAACCAAAGAAGGGCGCCACCAAAACCGGCGGATAGAAATCATCCTTGGCCCTTCTATGTGAAATCCCCAAAAATTATAGGAAATTTTGAGACCCAGTTGCAGCCTCACAGTTTAAACCCCGGAATCATATCTGTATTCGACTAAAGTTACCTATCATTCCCCCCTTGCCTTCCAGGGCTTATGCGTCATTGTTATTATAAGGAAGAAAACAATGCTTAATTTTATAGATACCATTATAGCCGTCTTCGCGGTGATGGTTGCCTGGTTTATGGTTCGGGCCCATTTGCGCATTACGCAAAAAAACAGTCAATCCCATCCGATTACAACCGATGACTACATTCAAAAACTCACGCAGGCAACCGGGATCAGAACATATGAAACATTCTGCATATCCGCAGAGGAATGGCGTGTTAGCGCCGATAGAATCGATCAGGATTTCAGAAGATATTTGTCCTCCCAGAGCATACCCTTTTATGTAAAAGATTTTATCAGAAAAGACCAAACGCATATCGATGAATTGTACAGGAACAAGGGCAATTCTTTGACGGATAAAAGAATGTGGCTGGTCTATTCTTTTCTCCTGGTGTTTTTCTGGGGCGGGGCTTTCTTTCTGAGTCTATATGTCTTTCCGAATATCTGGCCCGAGGATTTCCGGGCATCGATTCATTTTGGGCCGCCCTAACACGTTTTACATCTAGTTATAAAGTGGGCTCAAAACACCGATAATATCATCCACCCTAATTCTTCCGGGTAGTATATTTTACCGCTATATGCACAGCTAGTTTCTAATCTGTTCTGGAGCCTGGTTTATCTCCAACATATCGGCGAAATTAAAGGCCAGTAAAAGATTTTGATATTTTGGCATATCTGTAATTTTGACATAATACAGATTATCTCGATATTCAAAAATTTGCCACAATACCATATCCCAAAGAGTTTTATCGTTTAATCTCCGATATCTCTTCGACAAAATACCCTATCTTTGAAAACTTGCACCAAACCGCTTTCAGATCCCACTTCCGATTAAAAAATCACATCAAGTTTCTATATAAGATGCCGATATATTGAGAGATAATGAATGACATCAGTTTTAAATCAATCCGGTTGTTGGAATATTGGTGCGGGGCAGGATTGATCAGTCACTGAATTAAGTTAAATTAATTACCTAAACCTTTATTAATTATAGTTGCTCAGTATTGTCTGAAAAAATATACACCATCTGTATGAATTTTCACAAATTAATTTCCAACTTAAATTATAAAATCTCATAATGCATTGAATTTTTTTGATAATTAACTTATTTCATAAATTTGCACGATTTTTGCTCTAAAATAGTAGTTTAAATTTGAGTCTATATGGACAATATTCACGGTGAACTTGACGAGGATATAAACGATGCGTGCCCTAATTAGCAAAATTTGTAAAAGCGAATTCTGGTTATTCGCAATTTGGATTGTAGGCATGTCCTCTTATGGTGTTTATGTAATCATCACAAATGGACTTTAACGGCCGAATAAAAGTGATATTGGAAGACGAAGCCCCTGGAAGAAAGATTGAATGAATAAATACCCGGAAAGAAGAGATGAGGACCGATTAAACTTTCGAGCACACCTTATTATCGAAAAATCACGTGTTTATTTTATACATAAAGCTCGGTTGGTTAACTTCAACAGCAAGGGTCTTTATTTTGAAACAGATCTTTTTTTAGCTCATGGAGCGAAAATTTGGATCGGTATCTGGGATTTGAGCAATAGGCTTTTTTCTGAAGACTACGTCAGGTTGCCAATAAAAATAGTATGGCGAAATCCTTTAACTGAAGTTTCATTTAACTATGGCTATGGAGCGCTAGAGGTTCTTGATGATGAACCAAAAGATTTAAGAAAAAATCCTAGAAAAGCTTTTTCGAAATTAACATATTTCGCATTAAATAATAATAATAATAAATATTATAAAGGTATAATTAAAAATTTAAGTCGCGGCGGCGCTTTCATTGAAATCAATACTGAATTGTCAAATGAGACCGATTTAACACTTGTTGTTCCAGGGCCAAATAAATATATACAAATTGAAAGCGAGTTAATACATTTAAAGCCAACAGGATTCGGGGTTAGATTCAAGGACGTGTCAAAAATTGAAAAAGCTTCTGAAATTCAGAAAAAAATTACTGAAACTGTAAACGAATCACAATTGCACCATCTTTAAAACTCCTGATATTTATGGGTAACAAAATTTGCTTCCCCGGAGTTGCGATTACGCCTACCTATCGTTACTTTTGAAACCTTGAAAAACCTGAGATATTCATTTTATATCACAACCAGGGAAGGGAATAGGGAAAGAGCCTTAAGCGACTCCGCATAGCGGTCTTTTTTGGCTTCAGGCATTTTGGGTAGTGAAAACGTATCTAAAAATATATTGGGATTATGGAATTCTTTAAAGGGCGGGATATTTTTGATTCGAAGTCTTAACTTGCTTTTCAATTCTCCAGGATTTCTCTTAGTTTTTGGGACAGCTCGATAATATCAAACGGTTTCTGAATAAACCCGTTGCAGCCCTGCGCAATTAATTCCTCTACCTGCTTGTTTAAACTGTAACCGCTCACGAGAAGAACTTTAATGCCGGGGTCAATTTTTTTAAGTTCTTCATAGGTGGCTTTACCGCTCTTTTCCGGCATAATCATATCCAGTGCAACCAGGTCAAGATCGTCTACATTCGAACGGTAAAGATCAAGTGCTTCTTTCCCGCTTCGGGCGGTTAGCACCGTATAACCTAATTCTTTGAGCATGAGTTCTTCGACCAGAACGGGGCCTTCTTCATCGTCGACAAGAAGAATCCGCTCCTTTCCTTTTACGAGCATATAATCATCCCGCGCATCATCTAACGCTTCGTCTTCAGATGCCGGCAGGTAAATGACAAATGTGGCGCCATGATCTATTTCGCTATAGACGCGAATGATCCCGTTATGATTTTTAATAATCCCGTATGCGGAGGCCAGCCCCAGACCGGTTCCCTGGCCGACTTCTTTGGTTGTGAAAAACGGCTCAAAAATTCTTTCCATGGTCTCCTTATCCATACCGACCCCGCTGTCGGTTACGGATAATTTAACATACCTTCCCCCGCTGGCATCATACGGCTTGCAATAATCATCGCTGAGGCTCACATTTTCGGTTTGAATATAAAGGTCGCCGCCCTCCGGCATGGCATGCCATGCATTCAAATAAAGGTTAATCAGAACCTGTTCAATTTGTCCGCGATCCACCTCTACGTTCCAGATATCTTCTTTTAATCTTTTATGTACGCTGATTTCTTTTTTGGTGCGGGTAAACATTCGGGAACTCTTATCGACGACATCATTGAGATGCGTTGTTCGGGGGGTATATTTCCCCTTTCGGGCGAACCCAAGGAGCTGTTCGGTAAGATTGGCGGCGCTCATGACATTTTCTTCAATTCCCTGGATATATTTTTGATCCGGGTCTTCAGATTCCGGATTTAAGCGCATCAGGGAGAGATATCCCTGGATGCCCATGAGAATATTGTTAAAGTCATGTGCGATTCCTCCGGCCAGGGTACCAATGGCCTCCATCTTCTGGGCATGAATCAGTTGGGCTTCAAGATTCTTTTTTTCCTTCTCTGTCTTCAATTCATCCGTAATATCAGAAAGTTGACTTACGATTTTTACTTTGCCCCCGGAATCTTCAAAGCGATTTGCGCCTATTTTAACGGTACGCTCTCCGCCTTCTTTGTGAGTAATAGTGCAAATCAGCCCGGATGGAATTATTTCTCCTCTGAAGGTGTTTATGAAAAAATTTTCGACCGGCTCGAAATTGTCCGGGGCCAGGTACTTATTTAGAAAACTCCCCTGGATCTCCTGGCGCGAATATCCCAAAATCTGTGACAGGACATCGTTCGCATAGATAATCCGAAGGGCATCATTCATGATCATGATTCCATCGCGTGAATTTTCAACAACGGACCGGTATCGCTCTTCGCTCTCGCGCAATGCTTTTTCCGCTTCAATGCGCTTGCTGACGTTCCGGGCGACATTCAGGATCACGTTTTTCCCCCGGTAACCGATGACCCTGGA
>JASFIU010000129.1:0-10510 GCA_050122495.1 Desulfobacterales bacterium
AATGAGACCCTGTTTTTTTTCTTTTTTCGAGATTGAAACTTTTTTCACCATGACCATGTTTTTCGATGTTTCAACGCTGTACAGGTATTTGGCGAGCTGTTCCAGGGTAATGTTGTCTAATTTCATTTCCACCCGTGAAATTTTATAATTGCTGTTTTTTTGGATTGTTTTAGTGGGCTTCATATAGCTGATCCGGTCTTTGATTCCCGCCTGGCCGGCCAGCTGATTCAGGAATGAATACAGGGTAAACCCCTTTTGTCTTTGGCTAAAGCGGATTTTCGATACCTGCAATTTTCCTTGCAAGGCGGCATGTTCAGCCTGAAGGCGCCGCATTTCCTCCAGCTCCCCTTTCTTGGTCTGCAGGCTTCGCTGCATCTGCTTTCTACTTTCAAGAAAGGGTGTGACGACAAAGTGGACCAGGATCAGCAACCCGATAACACCGCCGGCTGCGTATATAATATACTTTTCGCGCCGGTTGAGCTTTTTAAAATTCAGATATTTTTTGATGAATTCCATGACGGTCACTTTACTAGGTTTTTATAATTCCGCCTTTAACATAAAACGAACTTCCTTGCCCGAGCGATCGACATTGGCTGAACTGATGGTAACTTTCTCAAAAAACTGGATTTGCTCCAGGCGGCTCTTGATATCGTCCACCGAATTGAAGTTGTCCGTGGTGCCGGAGATGGTCACATTTTCCGGCTGAATAACCAGGCGGGTAAGATCCACCTTGATATTACTTGGGATTTTTTCGCTGATGCTGTTTAAAATATCAATCCTGCGAATATGGGGACCGGCTTCGGCCTGAAAGGCTGCATTTTTCTGGGATTCCCGTATTTTGGCCTGCATCTCCTGGTAGGGATAGCGCACCGTTTTTACACCCGGAAAAGTCGCCTTGAAGATCTGGGTCATCTGGCCTTCGATCCGACGGACCTGTTTGTTTACGGTATATGTTTCCATCAGTATGTTAAAAAACATCAATACCAGCACGACTGCTGCCAGGATGCCGGTTTTTATCAGAGGGGATTTGTGTTTGACCAAAAATTTCTGGGCTGCAAACTGGCCTTTGTGGAAATTAAGCGTCTCAAAGCCCTCGACTTCCATCAATGCCAACGCCAGGGCATTGTCCATTTGTGCCGGGACCCAGGGGGCGCCCGTGTCGCTTTCCACCGGGATGCCGAGGCGGTCCGCCACCGAGGCTGCTTTAACCGGTATGTCCAGGGCCTTACTGATGTCCGCGGCCATATCGGACTCATCCAGTCCGATTCCGCTGGCCACCACCTCAAGGGGCTGGAGATTTAATTCTGAGGATTCTTGTATTGCTGCCAGCGTTTGCTGGATTTGCGCACTAAGCATTTTGGCTTTGGAAGGGCCACCGGTCGGCAAAGGAAACGATCGTATGAGCTGCAAACCATCACCGGCGAGCATAAAAAGGGTGCCGGAGGCCTTGTCTATTTCGACAAAAAGCTGGTCTTCTTCCAGCTCTGCCTGATGGGCCAGACACAGGGCGATCGGCAAACCGCTGAGGGTAAGCTTTTCAGGATCGATTCCAATCGATGCCAGGGCTTCAATGTACGGCGTTAATTGGTTTTTTTCAATCGCAGCCACAATGAGTTCGGTCTGGTCACCGCCAGGAGAGCCATTCAACGTGTGAAAATCAACTACCAGGTCTTCGACTGCATAGGGCAGGGTCGGTTCAAGTTCAAATGGAAGAACCATTCTGATTTTTTTAGAATTGCTGAAGGGGACTTGAAGATTCCGGAAGGTAAAATGACCCGCCGGAATGGAAACGACGCAATCACTGCCGGCTAAATCCAATTTTTGTGCAAGGATTTCCAGGACCGCCGGCAACCCCTTTTCAGGATCGTCGGGATCGGCAATAGGCAGGTGAATATAATCTTCCACCCGGTATTCCCGCAAGCTGCTGTTTAAAAGCACCGCGCTCAGGGAGTGATTTCGGATATCAATGCCGAGAATTTTTCTGCTCATTAGGTATTTATTTCTTAAGCCGCTTTATTCGATATTTTATTGAATAATTTTTATCACGAAAGAACGAAAATTCGAAGACACGAAATTGATTTTTTTCGTGCTTTCAGTATTTCGTGTTTTCGTGATTGTTTTTCAGGTCGAGTCGCATTGGCGCTAATTCTTACGACTCAGTTTGCCAGCTTAAAATTTTACAGGTCCATTTGCCGCTTTTTGCATTTTGGGTTCGCTGGACCACCGCCGTAACAGTCAATCCGGCATTGTTCACCTGTGCGACTGACAAAATTCTGAAAATATCGCTTGCAGTGGTGATCAGGTTTGCATCCAGATCGATTCCACCGGTTCCTGCAAAGTTTTTATACCACGCTGTATCCGATAAGTCAGGGGCATCTTTATTTGCGGCGGCTTCCTGGCGTAAATCGAAAAAAGCCTGGGCCATGTCCACATTTTCAGAAGGCAGCATGGCGACCAGCACCGGAAGTTCGGCGGTGTTGACATTAATTTTGCCGGGAAACGTAAAGGAAGTGCCGGTTCCCGGTCTCATGCCGTATGCGGTCAAAAAGCTCGCTATGCCAGGCTTGTCATTACTGCCGTAAAATAATTCCGGCGTAATACCCTTGATCAGCAATAAATCATTGATGTCGGATATCGGGCCGTTGCGAGCACTATAAGACGGACTTAAATCCTGATAATAAGCGGATTCGGCCCCGCTTAATCCGGTAATGGCCTCATCGTCAGCGGAATCTAGCCAGTCTTTGAGTGAATTGATAATTGCCGGTGGCTGGCTATCCTCCGGTGTTTCTTCAGTGTCATCTTTGAAATAGTTTAAATAACGCTCCAGCAGCAGGCGCTGGGACTCATTGAAACTCCGGCTGTCAGGAAATTTTACCAGCGCATTTATCTGAATTCGGCCCATTTCATCGGCAATGGTGACAGAGAGCGTCCCGTCATCAAAAGGGATCTCGTTCAACAATTCGCTGATTTTATCTGAATTCGCCCAGTCTTCCTGTAAAGAATCGACATTTGACTCCGCCCGATCCTTGGCCAGCAGCGCCATGGCTGCATGGATACCGGAAGATGCCATGTGCGAGAGGGTCAGACGATCCCTTGTAACGGCTGTTGACAGAACCGCAAAGCGTGCCCGGCGATTGTATTCCAGGGCCAGGGCCACCAGAATTGTCGTTACCGAAATCGTCAACAGCAGGGCGATGCCCCGGTTGTTGCAAATTGTTTTAGTCATTCTTAACCTGCTTACTCGGCTTTCTCCCGCCACACAGGCAAAAGAACCCGGGTCTCAAATGTTTGGGTGGCGGATTGGTTTGCCAATTCCAGGCGAATTGCGATAGCCTTTGGCGTGGCGTAACCGAATTCCTCCGAATCCGAGTCCCAGACATCGTATTCCAATCCTTCCGGGTCATAAAACTTGAACGCCAAGGATTTGACGTACTTCGACAATACCGGATCACTGCCGCGTTCTTCAAAATCTGGATACGGGTAAAGGTTATCCGCGCGCTTTAGCACCGGATGCCCATCATCTCTGGCCTGAACGTAATATATGAGTTCCGCAATCCCTTCACGGGGGCTTTTTTCTAAGCCGATGTGGGACCTGCTGGCAAATCTAATCTGTGCAAATCCCATGCCACCGATATCCTGGGTGGTCGCGACTATGCGGTACGGATCCGGTGGTTGATCAAGCTCCGGAGGCTTGTATATGGGCCGCTGGGTAATGTGGATCGATTCGAGGTCGAGTACCATGCGCTTCATACAATTTTTGGCCATTTCGTATAAATCCGCGTTTTCGTCCAGGACTTCCGTCGTTGAAAACACGGAATTAAACGATGCCAGAACAGTCGTCACTACAATGGCCAAAATGGCGATCGCCACCAGCACTTCCATCAAGGTAAAGCCGGTAGCTGGTTTCTGATCTCTGGCTGCTGGCTTCTGGCTCCTTGTTTCTGGCTGCTGGCAGCTGGTCGTTAGAAGCTGGATACGTGATAATCGATTCTGTTTTCTGTTTTCTGACATCTGACTTCTGATCTTTGACATCTGACCTTTGCCTATTCTCTTTGAAATCTATAGGCCCTCAAAGTATAAACAAATTGATCTTCATGGAGCGATACGGTGATATCGATGCGTTTTAGATCCTCGGCCACTTCACCCAACACCTCAGAAGTTATATCGGTAATGGAGGCCTTCCAGCCATAACCGGGGAATTGCTCCCCGAAATCGCCCGAATCCTCTGGAAAGGCACTCGAGGATAGGGTCTCAACCTCAACCATCTTGCTCTGAGCCAGCATGGGTGCCTGGGTATAGAACCGGGCAGCGGTATTCATGGCCAAACTCTGGGAGTGCATACGATATACGCTGACCAACACAATGGACATAACGGCCAGGGCGACCATGACTTCCAACAGAGTGAAACCGAATGCGCGTCCTGGCGCCTTGGAAGGGGCCGGGCGGTATCGCAGTTTGAAATCAAACATTAGATGTGCACTTTTTTATACATGTTTGGTTTGTATTATTATACAAAATTTAACACGCTTTATACAATACATTTTTTAAAAAAGGAGAATACAAGCAGAGTAGAGAAAAACATTTGTTTGGGTATAATTGAATAGGCCGTTTCGCTTGGGCGTTTGGCTCGATAGTTTAATTTTGAAAACCGGTGTAGGTCTCATATATAGTTACTTCTGAAAGAAACGGCTCAATTAAAAAAGATACATATTCTGCATCATTCTGACAGTGAATCAGGACTTTATCTGTATAACCGTTTTTATAAAATGTAATAGCCGCCCGGCCTGAATTAATTTTTCCACGCTGTGGATATTCAACATCGTCTATTTTCAGCTCTCCCGGAAGAGAAGCGGCATTCAGGGCGGCATTTTCAAGCGCTTCGGCGTTCATGGACTCATCCGTTTCCCAGTACTGTTGGGTATCGAGATCGATATGCAGGGTAACGTTGGTTCGATTTCGGATGGAGGCCTCTTTTAAGGCCCGAACCTTGCCGATAATCCAGCGGGCGCTTTTTTTATCCTTGTCTACAAAAAGGGTGTCATGGAAGCGCGGAACGGTAAACACGAGCATGATCCCCAGCAGGGTTATGACCACAATCAGCTCCAGCAGCGTAAAACCGCAGCTTTGTCCGATGTTCGTTGTCCGTTGTCCGTTGCATAAAAAACGTTGAATGTGCCGCTCCACCATGTGCTTACCATTAATTTACTTTTTAGGATATTGTAAGATCAAAACATCTCCTAACAACGGACAACTAACAACGGACATTTTTTTATTCGATTTCCCAGTTATTGATATCCTTATCATCCTCATTCTCCCCTCCGGGAACGCCATCGAGGCCGTAGGAAATAAGGTCGAAGTCCCCATGCACACCGGGAGAAATGTATATAAATTCATTTCCCCAGGGGTCTTTGGGGACTTTGTTTTTTTCAAGATATCCGCCTTTGCGCCAGTTTTTCGGTATGACGCCGCTATCAGGCACTGCCACTAAAGACTGGAGCCCCTGATCGGTTGACGGATACATACCGTTGTCAAGTTTGTACATCTTTAGAGCGGTTTCCAGGGAGGCAATGTCCATTTTGGCTTTTACGCGTTTTGCTTTCTCCGGTTCTCCCATTATCTTTGGCCCGATGTAAAGCGCCAGGATGCCCAGTATGATGACCACAACCATTAATTCGATCAGTGTGAAACCGCTGTGGCTACCTTTTATCCTTTGAATCATCTATTTTTACTCCTTATGTGAAAATTTGTGCAGGTTATTTGATCAGTTGGTTCATTTCAAATATCGGAAGGCAAATCGACAGCACGATAAAACCGACCACGCACCCCATGACCAGAATCATGACCGGCTCCAGATAGGATGTCAAACGCAGGATGCTGGATTCAGCTTCTTTTTCAAAAACATCTGCTATTTTGTTGAGCATACCTTCCAATTGACCGCTCTGTTCCCCGACCTGAATCATTTGAATGGACAATTGCGGAAATACCTGGCCTTCGTTTAAAGACGCCCACAGCGCCTGTCCTTTTCCGACCTCTTGAGAAGCGGTTTGCACGGCATTTGAAATCAGCACATTGCCGGCGATATTTTTGACAATATCCAGCGCCACTAACATGGAGACACCGTTTTCAAGGAGAGAACCCAGGGTCCGGGTAAAACGGGCCACCGCCAGCTTTCGGGCTAAGATCCCAAAAACAGGTAGGGCCAGGATGGTTTTATCGTAAGCATAACGGCCGTTTTCGGTTTTCTTTAGGCGGTGCAGGGTGATACCGGCGGCAACAGCAATAATAAGGAAAACCCACCAAAACGACTTGAAAAAATTACTCAGAAAAATGAGCAAACGGGTCGGCGTCGGCAAGACCTGGTTCATATCCAAAAAAATAGCGGTAATGCTGGGCACAATATAAGTCAATAATACAAACAGTACCAGGGTGCCGATCACGCACATAAATATCGGATAGGCCAGGGCGGTCTGAATCCGATTGATTAAATCCTGCTGCTTTTCGGTCAGATCCGCCAGTCGCTCGAGAACAATCTCCAGGGTGCCGGATGTTTCTCCGGCCCGGACCATATTAATGAAAAGGGGTGGAAAAATTCTCGGATATTGGGATAAAGCCTGCGCAAAACTTTGGCCTTCAACAATGGCATCTTTAATCTGGGCCAATACCGTTTTTAAGCGAGTGGATTTGGTTTGGGGCAGCAAGGCTTCCAGTGCGGAGACCAGCGGAAAGCCGGCTGAGATCAACGTTGCCAGTTGCCGAGTTAACATGGCAATTTCCGCGGGCTTGACCCGGGTCAGGTAGCTGGACAGTTCACCGATCCGCGTCGCCTTCTTTTCGGGAGCTTCCTGAGATTCTTTGATCGATACCGGGAAGATACCGGTTGCCCGCAGCTTTTGCCGGGCGGCGCGCGCACCGTCGGCATCAATGATGCCGGAGGTTGTCTTTCCTTTGGCATCCAGGGCCGTATATTCAAAAACAGGCATTTAAGACGGTCTCAGTGGTTTCAGTTAATTTTGCCAAAAACGAGCCTACAAATACTAAGAATATTACGATATTAGGCTATTTTCAACCTAAAATTTTTCCTTCTCCGTACACGGAGCCCTTTTCTCAAACAGCGTTTTCCGGTGGATCCACATGAACAACGACGTCTAAAACTTCCGGAATTTCCTCAATGATACGGTCTCTGACGTCGTCGGCGATGTTATGGCCGGCACGCACAGTTATGGAACCATTCACAACGATATGCAGATCCACCTGAATGCTGGAGCTGATATACCTTGTACGGATATCATGGACCTGCAAAACATCTTCGTTCTTAAGTGCCATCGCTCTGATTTGTTTGCGTGTCTCGGTGGGTACCCCGGCATCGATCAGCTCGCTGACGGCCGGCCAGATGATTTTTATGGAAGCATGTAAAATGAAGATAGAAACCACAACGGCGCCGAGGCGGTCGAGGAAGGACCAGGATGGAAAAGCCTTGGCGCCGGCAACGGCAATAAAAACCGGCAGCGAACTCAAAGCATCGGTTCGATGGTGCCAGGCATTGGCTGCCAGGGCAGGACTTTTAATGCGTTTGCCGATCAGGGCCGTCCAGCGGTAAACGGCTTCTTTGCAAATGATTGAAACAACCGCCGCCAGAACCGCAATCCAACCCGGCGGGGTGGCCTGTTTTTGCTGCAGCGCTGAGATTGCTTTCCATCCGATTCCAATGCCGGCGGCAACCAGCACAACACCGATAAAAACGGTCACCAGGGTCTCTAACCGCTTGTGGCCGTAGGGGTGATCGTCATCCGGTGGACGCGACCAGTAGTGCGAGCCTGCAATTACAGCAATATCTGTTGTCAAATCCGTAAGACTGTGGATGGCATCGGCGACCAGGGCCTGGCTTCTTCCGCTAATTCCGGCAATGAATTTGAAACCTGCCAGAAATAAATTTGCTAAAAGCCCAACCCAGGTCACTTTGCGGACTGTCTTTTCCCTGGCAGCATCATCTATAATTGAAGCTTGTCGAACTTGTTCCTTCTGAACCACGCGATACGCTCCTCAATACAACTTGCCGACTGCAAGAATGAATAGAAGTGGTTTCAAGACCTCAGATTGTTTTCGAGGGTAAGGCGCAAGCCGAATCGAAAGCGGAGCATACACGTTAGTATGTGAGCATTTTGAGTCGGGTTGCAACGCAGCCATCGGACACTAGATGGGGTCTTGTAACCACTTCTAGACAGAGTTGCCATCTTTGACATTTTAGCCTATAAAACAAGACTACCTTGAAATTCAATTTAAATAAAGATTTATCAACTTAAAGTTATCCCGTTGGTCCCGCTTATAGCGGGATTGGGCCCGTTAAAAAAAGGCGAAAAAGTCTATTTATTATTTGACCGGCAACGGGCAAACGGGCTCAACCGGCTCAACCTTGTATCGCACGGTTGTAAGATGCTGCAGGTGTCTGGCTTCAGGCGTTAATAAAAAACTAATTATATGGAGGATTTGCGATGAATCTTCTCAACAGTTTCAGTTTTGAGCTGCCCACCAGAATCGAATACGGCGTCGGCGCAGTCTCACGACTGGTTGATATCATTAAAGCACTTCATGCTGAAAACATACTTGTGGTTAGCGATCGAGGCATCGGGGATTCCGGGCTGCTGGAGCGCATTACCCGTCTATTAGATGCCGGCCATGTGGCCTGGAAGGTTTTCGATAATGTGGAGCCCAATCCGAAGGATTACAACGTTGAAGCGGGTGCTGAAATGGCAAGCCTGTTTGAACCGGATTGCCTGCTGGCCATTGGTGGCGGCAGCCCGATCGATTGTGCCAAAGCGATTGCGGTTGTGGCACGCCAGGGGGGCGCAGCCCGTGACTACGAGGGGCCGCATAAAATTGGAGCGGATGTTTTACCGTTGATCGCCATTCCGACCACAGCCGGGACCGGTAGCGAGGTGACTTTTAGCTCGGTGATTACCGACTCCCACGATAAATATAAATTTAGTATTAAAGATCCGAGAATCGCGCCAAAGGTTGCCCTGGTGGATCCTGAGATGACCATCACCATGCCGCCGGATTTGACGGCGGCCACCGGAATGGATGCCTTAACGCATGCCGTCGAGGGATTTAGCGCCACTGTTTCAGAGCCCCTGGCGGATTCAGCCGCCCTTTATGGAATCGAATTGATAAATCGCTATCTTAGAAGTGCGGTATCCGACGGCCATAATATGGAAGCAAGAGCGGGGATGCTTCTGGGCAGCGTGCTGGCGGGGATTGCTTTCAGTCATTCCGATGTTGCTGCAGTCCATTGTGTGGCCGAAGCACTGGGCGGAAAATATGACGCCGCCCACGGCGTTTGCAACGCGGTGGTTTTGCCGGCGGTGATGGAATACAATCTGGAATACTGCAAAGATAGATATGCACGCATTGCCACGGCAATGGGGCTGAGTTATGACAATGTCGATCAAGGCGCCCGCCAAGCCGTCGAGGCCGTCCAAACACTGGCTGGCGATGTTAATCTGCCTGCGTTTGGCTCCCTGGGAGTTAAAGAAGAGGACTTTGAAGAACTGGCGGTGAATTCGTTTAAAAATGGGAGCAATATCGATAACCCGCGTCCGATGACAAAGGAGGATTATTTGGCCTTGTTTCAGAGGCTTTCCAGTTAGAAGAAGGAGTGACTATAGTGAACTAAAGTGAGCTAAAGAGTTTAGCCTCACGCAAAGCCGCAAAGACCCCAGGGGTTTTTTATTGTTTAGATTATTTTTCTTTGCGCCTTCGCGTCTTTGCGTGAATAATAAATTAAAATGGATCGTTCGACCCAGAGGCTCTCGACGGGCAGAATTCCACAATCCCGCTGTAGCGGGATCACTTTAGATCACTTACTTAGGTGGGAACTTTAAGTTAGGCTCATACCGCCAACAGACTTAGAGGGGATTTTTGAGCGGCGATAACGAACAACCCCTGGCCCGAATCATTCAGGCTCAAACCCGGGATCATTATCAGGGGGTGCGTAAACTCTTCAAGCAATATGCGGATAACCTGGGTTTGGACCTTGAATTCCAGGGCTTCAGCCAAGAACTGGCCAGTCTTCCAGGAGACTATGCACCGCCGCAGGGCTGCATTCTCATGGCAGTTAGGGCACAGGAATTTGTCGGATGCGTGGCATTGCGTCCGCTGGAAAAGAGAATTTGCGAAATGAAGCGTCTGTTTGTGCTCCCGGGCTATCGAGGCCGAAACATCGGACGCGACCTGGCGCGAGGCATCATTGATGAGGCCCGCACACGGGGCTATACGCGCATGCGTCTTGACACCATCGAATCCATGACAGAAGCGAAGCAGCTTTACCGATCGCTGGGCTTTCAACCGATAAAACCGTATCGCTACAACCCCCTGGATAATCCCACTTATCTGGAACTGGATTTGAGTCGATAATACCAGGTTGAGCCGGTTGTCCCGTTGCGCCCGTTGCCCGTCGAACGGTGACTATAAAATCAATTTTTTACGGGCTCAACGGGCTCAACCGATTAACCGG
>JASFIU010000130.1:0-10450 GCA_050122495.1 Desulfobacterales bacterium
TTTTCGAGTCCCTCTCCCCGGTCGCGATAAAGGAATCCGGCATAAATAATCCCAGTTGCGATAGAAATAATCCCGGGCCAGACAAAAGCAGCTCGCCATCCTGACTGGTCGATTAGAAATCCCGTGATAAGTGCTGCACAGGCCACGCCCATATTTCCAAATACCCCGTTGGTGGCCAGCGGTAGACCGGATTTTTTACGACCCTGGACAACTAACGCTAAACCGACCGGGTGGTAAATGCCTGCAAAAACACCGATGGAAAAAATGCCCACCCCGATCTGAATAGGTGATTTTGCGAGTGACGTTAAAATTGAGCTCAAACCTATGCCGATGAAAAATATAATCATCATACCTTTACGACTCCACTTGTCGGCTATCCAGCCCGCCGGCACTGAAAAGGTGCCGAAGGCCACGAATCCGGGAGTGGCATATGGAATGAGCGCTGCATAGTTCATCCCCCATTCGTGTGAAAGAGCGAGGGCCGCAGCTGTGGCAAAAATTAGCATGAACAGATGGTCGTATAAATGGCCGAGATTTAAAAATGCAAAATGGATTCGGTTAACCATAGCAGCTCCAAAAGCTTTTTAGTCAGCTATCAATTCACTTTTCATTTGATTATAGGTTAAATCTGACATATCCTGTTAGCACTATGAAGACAAATAATATCGAAAACCAGACAAAATTCGGCATTTCTGATTCGGTAGAAGAGATTACAAGCGTCCCGCGGCCCATCGTCGCAATGGCCAAGGATTTCCCGAACGGTCACCTGAT
This sequence comes from Desulfobacterales bacterium, assembly GCA_050122495.1. Classification (GTDB taxonomy): domain Bacteria; phylum Desulfobacterota; class Desulfobacteria; order Desulfobacterales; family JAHEIW01; genus JAHEIW01. The sequence continues at coordinate 772 of JASFIU010000130.1, forward strand.
ACCTTTCCACCAACATGACCGCTCCCAGCTTCTCTATGCTTCAACGGGTGTTATGACGGTTACCACCCTAAAGGGCATCTGGGTAGTCCCTCCTTTGCGTGCGGTCTGGATTCCTGCCCTCACAGATCACCAGATTGGCTGTTCCGGTAACTTGTCTATGCGTACGCTTTATATTAAACCGGAGGCTGCATCCAAACTGCCGCAAGAGTGCTGCGTTGTATCCGTCCCACCCCATTTGCGTGAGCTCATTCTTCATGCAGTCACACTCCCCCGCCTTTATGAATTAAATAGTCTTGAAGAAAGGATCATGAATCTCATACTCGATTTGGTTCAGATTCTAAAGGTTGCACCTTTGGATCTTTCGATGCCGACAGATGTCCGGCTTAAAAAGATATCCGCAACACTTACCGTAAATCCCGGGGATAATCGCACCCTGGAGGAATGGGGCAAGCGCGTGGGCGCTACGGATCGGACACTTGCTCGGCTTTTTAGATTTGAGACGGGAATGAGTTTCCGGCAGTGGCGACAACAGATGAGGATTTTAGAGTCCTTAAGACGATTAGGGCAGAAAGAACAAGTTTCTACGATTGCATTAGACCTTGGTTATAATAGCCCCAGCGCATTTATAGCAATGTTTAAAAAAGCCCTCGGAAAAACCCCCGGCCAGTATTTCAAAGAAGCAGATCTTTAACAAGACTCCGGCGCTTCAGTTTCCTTCAAAATAAATCATCCTTAATCATATTTCCGAGATTATTGAGCGGCATTCAAAATAATATAATAATAATAAAATTAGATTGTTAAATCAAAAATAAAGAATTTTTCAATTAGAATAGATTAAATTATGTGATAATTTTCCTTGACAAACGAATACTGCTCACATATATATAAAACCAAAATATGTTTATTTTATAATTGGTTTAATTTCAATTAGTTATAAATTTGAGTGGTATTCGGCCAAGAGGATGTCAAACAAAATTTCCAAAGAAGACACCCGATCGCGGATAACCAAAGCAGCCACCAAGCTGTTCGCCGAAAATGGTTATCAGCAAACCACCATTGCCGAAATTGCCAAAATGGTGGGTCTGGCCGAGGGCAGCATTTATGAGCACTTCCGTGGCAAAGAAGAGATACTTTTGACCATACCGGATGTCTGGGTAAACCGGGCCATCGACGAGCTCGACCTGCAGCTCTTAGGTATTCAGGGGGCCATCAACAAACTCAGAAAGTTTTTGTGGTGGTACATGCATTACATTGAAAGCGAGCCCCTGACCGCCAAGGTTGTATTTCTTTTTCTGAAAACCAATCCCAATTTTATCCAAACCGAAGTCTACCCCAACGTCAAAACCTTTTATTCCTACCTCACCAAAATTTTTGAAGAAGGACGCGAATCCGGTGAATTGATGCCGGATTTAAATCCTTTTATTGCCAGGGCAACATTTTTAGGCACAATCGAGCACCTGGTTATTCGCTGGCTGTTAAAGGGTGGAACCTATTCATTGTTTGACAACCTGGAGGAGACCTTCAATGTAATCGTCGAGGGTCTGCGCGAACGCCGGCCTCAAATTTAGCTTATTGGGCAGCACATGGATTCCAACAAAAAATATCAAGAGCTGAGAAAAAAAACAGTTCCCGGAATCCTGCTGGAACGCGCAAAGAAAACCCCGGATCAAGTCGCGTATCGCGCCAAGAAATTTGGAATTTACCAGGAAAACACCTGGTCGGAACTAGCCGACAGGGTCGCCATTTGCGCTATGGGATTTAAAAAATTGGGCCTACGGCACAGCGACCGCCTGGCCCTGATGGGTGACCCGTGCGAAGCGTATGTAATATGCGAGCTGGCCGCCGAGGCTGTCGGGGCGGTGACCTATGGAATATATCCAACCTCTTCCCAGAAGGAATTACGTTATCTGATGGAAGATGGGGGGGCCTGCATCTTCGTGGCCGAAGATCAGGAATATGTGGATCGAATCCTGCCGCTCTTCGATGAGCTGCCGCATTTAAAAAATATTGTGGTGATCGATTACCAGGGTATGTTTATGTATGAACACCCCGCATTGATCCCCTACGAAAAGCTGATGCAGGACGGAGAAAGATACCTTGAAGCGAATCCCGGCGCCTTCGAGGAAGCTGTCGCTAAGGTAAAACCCACCGATAATGTGTTCATCGTCTATACATCCGGAACCACAGGAAACCCGAAAGGCGTTCTCATCAATCATGGTAAGCATATCGCCGGCACCTACAATATTATTGATCGCTTTCCCATTCTCGCGGATCGGCCCCATCGCACCGTGATCTATCTTCCATTGTGCCACATTCTCGGTAAAGATGTTGCCATCACATTGCCTTTGCTTTCACGGATTGTCCCGCATTATGGCGAAGACATCGAAGATTTAGGGCAGACCATTTTTGAAATTGCACCGACGATCCTGTTCACGGTGCCCCGCTATCTTCAAAAATTTGTATCCAACATTATCGTGGGAATCGAAGATTCAAGTCGAATCAAAAGATACATCTACCAGTTATCGTTAAAAATAGGACGTCTTTACATCAAAAAGCTGTGGGAAGGAAAAGAAAATTTCTTTCTAAAGGTACTGTATCGCATCTGTTACTACCTATCTTTCAGACCCATACTCAACAAAATCGGGTTCGCCAAACTCAAACTTGCGGTTTCAGGCGGGGCACCGCTGCCATCTGAAGTCATGGGCCTGTGGCAAATTTATGGGGTATCCCTGGCTGAAATGTACGGACAAACCGAAACTGCAGGCGCCATCATTGCCGGACAGGATCAGTATTTTCCCCGTCCCGGAAATGTGGGGGTGCCCCCCTCCGGCTGGGAAGTCAAATTCGGCGAAAACGATGAAATTCTAGTTAAAGCCAACGATATATTTGAAGGATATTGGAACAGCCCCGAGCTCACCAAAGAAGTGCTTGATGATGACGGCTGGCTGCATACCGGCGACGTGGGGGAATGGACCCCCGAGGGAAAGCTGAGAATTGTGGATCGCGTGCGGGACATCATTGTCACCTCCGGCGGCAAGACGCTGAGCCCCACCTATATTGAAAATGCATTAAGATCAAGTGCCTATATCAGTGAAGCTGTCGTCATCGGGCACAACCGCAAATACATCTCAGCCCTGGTCGAAATTGATTTTGAAACCGTCTCCGCCTGGGCGCGGATCAATGATGTTGCCTACACCGGATTCACCAGTCTGTCTCAGCATCCCGAAGTCCTTAAATTAATCGGTGCCGAGATCAATAAAAACAATCAGGATTTGGCCCGGGTTGAGCAGGTAAAAACCTTTAGAGTTATACCCAAGGAGCTGGACCCTGAAGAAGAGGGCGAACCCATAACGCCCACCCGTAAGGTTAAACGTGAGCTCATGTATAAAAAATTTCAAGCGCTTGTGGATTCAATGTACAGCGACAAAGAGGAGAAATTGGTTGCATCTGAAGTCGGAAATTTACTGAGTTAGTACACTGAGACCCTTTAACCCGATTAAACCGAAAGGAGGATTCGTATGTTAAAGAAAACATTTATCGGAATAGCAACGGCGGCTTTTGTCATGGCGCTTTTGCTAACGCCCGCCACCGCCAAAGATGCCTACCAGGTTGGCATCACCATGGCCATCACCGGCCCCGGGGCCGGAACCTATGGTCCCATGAAAGACGCCATTGATATCTATTTTAAAGCGCTCAATGCCAAAGGCGGTATCAACGGCCATCCGGTGGAGATCATCTTTGAGGACAATGCGGCCCAGCCGTCCAAGGCGGCGGCCCAGGCCAAAAAACTGGTCACCCAGGATAAAGTCGATCTGCTCATCAATGCAAGTTTATCAAGCACCTACGCGCCGGTCATCAAGATCGCAAAACAGTACAATGTCCCGATCCTGTTTGCCGGCGGGGTGTGTCCCAAAGACGTCTATCCTCCAAATGCCGATTCGAACCAGTTTTGTTCGACCGCCTATGCCGCACAATACGACAGCCGTTTTGCGCTGGCATTTATCAAAGAAGAAGCCAAAGGGCCGGTAAAGCTGGGCCTGGCGGCCATGAACATACCGGTTTCACGGGGAGAAATCGATTTCGCTGAAAAACTGGCCCCTTCGCTGGGTATCCAGGCGGTGGATAAAGAGATCATCCCCCCGCCCACTCCGGATTACACGCCCTTTGCCACCAAGATCAAAAACGCCGGCGCCAACTGGGGCTATTCCTGGGCGCCCTGGGTGACCCAGGTGCGGACTTTTGAAGCCCTGCGCAAACTCGGCTGGCAGGGCCAGTATATGGCCTACGGACATGTCAATGCGGAGGAGGAACTCCAGCGCCTTAAGGACGATGGGTTCTATGTTTTTGGAACCAACGCCTTTTTTGCGGACAATACGCCTCTGCACCAGAAGATAAAAAGCGCCAGTGTAAAAGAGAAGACCATCTATCCTTACCATAAGCTGACCGAAGGCTGGATTACGTCCATGGTTCTCGAAGCCATTTTTAAAGGCACGCCGTGGCCGGCAAGCCCGGACAAGGTTCGAAATTCCATGACCCAGGTCAATGTAGATATGCAGGGTCTTAAAGGCGGCCCGATTGCCTGGACCATGAACAATCATTATCGCACCAAGACCTATTACAGGGTCTACCGGTGGGACTCTCAGAAAAATGGAATTGTGACCGTCAAGGATTGGACCCCTTTGGAGGTCAAATAAAGACCCTGTGTTGAGCGCTCCCGGCCTTCTGACCGCTATTGTGATCATGCTGCGCACTTTCTGAAGGCCGAGGGAGCATAACGGGTCCTCAGGCGCCCTTCCCGGACGTCTCGTTAAAGGTGTCGTCATGCAACTGGTGGTTAATGTCGTTCAATTAGCTGCGCTCTATTGCCTGATCTGCTGCGGTTATGTGCTGATTTATCGGGCCAGCCGGGTGTTGAACTTGGCGCACGGTGAATTTATGGCCATGGGAGGGTATTTCCTTTTCACCGTAACCCTGTCTGTGGTTACGGACCCGATTCCCTCCTTTGTCATCGCATGTTTTTTGAGCCTCGTTCTCGGTTTCGCGATTTATTTTTTCCTGATGCGCTTTATGGCCGGTGAGTCGGTATTTGCTGCGGTCCTGGTGACCGTCTCGCTCGGAATCCTGTTGCGAGGCTTGATGACCCTGATATGGACATCCCAATCCTGGCATCCGCTTCAGAATATGAAGGTGGAGAATGCATCCCATCAATTATTTGAAGGTGCGGTCATTTCCACATTTGGCATCATGATGGTCGCCAGCGCCGTCATCCTCTATCTGGCGCTGTTTCTGGCATTCAAGTTTACCCGCTGGGGCCTGAGGATGCGAGCGGTGGGGGAACATCCCCTGCTGGCATCCCAGAGGGGTATCGGCCTGCATAAGTTTTATGCCCTCTCATGGGGGATTGCGGTCTTCAGCGGCGGCCTGGCCGGCATGATTCAGGCATGTGATACGGGGCTAGAACCCAGCATGTTTATCATCGGCTTGAAAGCGTTCCCGGTGGTCCTGGTGGGCGGATTGGACAGCCTGGCCGGTGTCATTATCGGCGCCTTTGTGGTCGCTTTAGCCGAGATACTTGCCATCAACTACATCAGCCCCCAGGCCAGTGAAGTGGCTCCCTTCGCCGTTTTACTGTTCATGCTGCTGATTCGACCCTGGGGGCTGTTCGGTACCAAAGAAGAGTTAGAAAGAGTCTAGTATGGCATTTGCAAGCGGTTATTTTAAAACCAGTTATGCAGCTGATCTGGCATTGGTGGAAACCCGCAGCCGATGGGTATGCCTGATTGTGCTGATGGTGGGATTAATCATTTTCCCGTTTATGGCTTCGGCATTTCTGCTGGATATTGCCAATCAGATCTTGCTGGCTTTCATCGCCGCCATCGCACTGATGTTGCTGACCGGATACGCCGGTTTGATTTCCTTGGGGCATGCCGGCCTGATTGCCGCCGGTGCGTTTACAACCGCCATACTGTTCAAAGAAATAAACGCCCCGATTTACCTGACGCTGCCGGCCTCCGGGCTCATCGGCGCTATTCTGGGAATAATTTTCGGGCTGCCGTCTTTAAGATTAAAAGGGCTTTACCTGGCCTTAAGCACCCTGGCCCTGCATTTCATCGTCATCTATCTGGGCGCAGAATATGAGTCGACCAGAAGTTATGCGACGGGTGTGGTCATTGATTCACCCGCTTTGGGACCACTGCTTTTAGAAGATCCGCGTATCTGGTATTTCTTTTTCTTTTTTGCAGATATCCTGCTGATATTATTTGCAATCAATCTGGTTCGTTCCCGAACCGGCCGCGCCTGGATTGCCATTCGCGATCGGGATGTGGCCGCCGAAGCACTGGGCATAAAAGTGGCGCGGGCCAAGCTCTCAGCTTTTGTGATCTGTTCGGTCATTACGAGCATCGCCGGATGTCTTTTTGCCTATTATAGAGGGTTTGTGTCGGTGGAGGCGTTCAACCTGTTTATGACCATAGAATATATTGCCATGATCATCATCGGCGGCATCGGAACCATTCTGGGTGCCGTTTTGGGTACCATATTTGTGGTTGTCCTGCCCTATGCCATCGACTGGTTTGTCGATTTCTTTCAGGTACCGGCCCGTTTCACGACCTATGTATTTGCAATTAAATTTGCCGCCTTTGGACTGATTATGATCGTATTTTTAGTCCTGGAACCTGACGGCCTGGTGGGTATCTGGAAGCGGCTCAGGGATTATTTCATTCTCTGGCCCTTTAAATACAAAACCATAGGGAGATAGCCGATGCCCAAAGCAGTAAATCAAACATTGCTGCGAGTCGAGAAGCTCGAGGTGGTTTATCATCATGTTTCTACCGCCATCCAGGGAGTGTCGTTTGATGTGAAAAAAAACCAGATCGTGACCCTGTTGGGGGTTAACGGGGCCGGCAAAACCACAACCTTGAGAGCCATATCGGGTTTTCTGGGTGTCGATGATGCCAAGGTTACCGAGGGGGTCATTGAGCTTTCCGGCGAAAAAATTCAGAACCAGGCACCCCATCTGATTACCAAGAAAGGTGTCGTTCTGGTACCCGAACGGGATAAAGTATTTGAAAATCTAACCGTGGAGGAAAACCTGGAGGTTTGTGTCCCGCACAATGGGGGCAAGGCTAAACGCAAGGATTTGATGGATCAGATTTTCAATTATTTTCCAATATTGACCAAAACTAGGAATCGATTGGGCGGTTACCTCAGTGGTGGTGAGCGTCAAATGCTGGCGCTGGCCACGGCCTTATTGTGCAAGCCCAAGCTGCTGCTTATCGACGAGCTGTCCCAGGGCCTTGCACCGCTCATCGTGGAGGAACTGCTGGGTTTGATAAAAGTAATTCGCGACGAGCAGGAAGTCACCGTGCTTTTGGTTGAACAAAACGCAATGGCTGCATTAGAGATAGCCGAATACGGTTACATTATGGAAAATGGACGGATTGTCTTCGACGGCGACCCGCAAAGATTGAAAAATCACCAGGACATTCAGGAATTCTATCTGGGCCAGGGAGAACGGGAAACTCGCCGTAGCTATCGTGATATCAAGCAATATCGCCGGTCCCGGAGGTGGTATGGATAATCCGGCCCATCTGTCTCTCGACTCAATTTCGCTGTCAATCGGAGGATTGGATATCCTGCTCGATGTTTCGCTCCAATCAAACAAGGGTGAACTATTGGCACTCATCGGTCCCAATGGCGCGGGCAAAACCAGTTTGCTTAACTGTATCAGCGGGATCTACCATCCTGTCAGCGGTGAGATTCTATTGAACGGAAAAGATATTGCCGGTTCAAAATCTCATGATGTTGCCAGGATGGGAATCGCGCGCACATTCCAGCATGTGGAGTTGTTTCGCCACATGAGCGTACTTGAAAACCTGATGGTTGGCCGGCATCTAAAGATGAGAAGCGGGGTGCTCTCAAACGGCATATTCTGGGGCAAAACCAGGGATGAGGAGATAAAAAATCGGCAAACCGTTGAAGAAATCATCGAGTTTCTGGAGCTCGAAAAATTCCGCAAAACAGACGCCCTCAGCCTTGGGTTCGGGCTGCAAAAAATAGTCGGTCTGGGCAGGGCTCTGGCGATGGAACCCCAGATTTTACTGCTTGACGAGCCGTCGGCCGGAATGAACCGCCAGGAGAAAGAAGATCTTGCGCGCTTTATCCTGAGAATCAAATACGAAATCGGAATAACCATGATCTGGGTTGAGCATGACATGCAGCTGGTGGGTGATCTTGCCGAAAAAACCGTTGTTTTGAATTTCGGGAATAAAATCGCCGAGGGGCCACCCGAAGCGGTTTTAAAGGACCCTGATGTGGTCAAGGCATATATTGGAACCGGAGTATCCTAAGATGCAAGGATTTAAAATCAGCAAACCATCAATGGGGATCAAATGAACGCGATGACGTCAAAGGAACGCATTCTGGCGGTTCTTCAGGGGAAAATTCCGGACCGCGTTCCGATACTGACCTTTGGTATCGATCCCATTTTTGTAGAAAAAATGGGGGCCGGTAATCTGCAGGCAACCTTCGAGGTTCTCGGATTGGATGTGTACCCCATCTATTCCCAAAACTGGTGCCAGGGGATTCCCTTAGGGGCGGGGGCCAAAATGAATATTCCCAAAGAGATGCAAACCTCCGGGGGTACCTATGCCGGCTGGGACGGCATTGATGAGTTTGGACGCGTCTGGAAAAAAGGGTCATACGTCGGTGGGGTCGTAAAAACCGCGGAAGACATAAAAAAATACGTGCCCGCACTCCAGCTGGAAAAAAGAACCAACCCCGCAAAAACAAAGCAGTCTCTGGATGCGGATGCCGATAAAGCCTTTGCGTTAATATCGCATACCGGACCCTTCGGCCTCACCATGGAAAGCATTGGCTTCGAAGCGTTTCTTTATATGTTTATTGATAACCGCAAGTTGGTTGAAACGCTTTTATGGGAAAGGACCCGCTGGTTTGCCGAGATAGCCGCTTACGGAGCCGAATTGGGCGCTGATTTTATTTTAATGGGCGATGATGTAGCCTTTAAAGGCAGCACGTTTATATCTCCCCAGGATTTTGAAACCCTGATGGTGCCCTGTTACAAACATATTGTCCAAAAGGCCGGCGTTCCGGTTATCTGGCACACCGATGGTTATGTTACACCGCTTCTGGATACGGCTGTAAAATCAGGTATCGCCGGGATTCACTCGCTTGAGCCGCCCGCCGGTGTGGATATGGCTGCTGTCAAAAAAGATTATGGCGAAATATTGATTCTGGTGGGCAATGTCGATTGCGGAGAAATTCTTTGTCAGTCGGATTTAGAAAGGGTTCGCGCCGAGGTTCGTCGATGTATGCAGCAAGCCAAAGAAGGCGGTCGTTATATATTATCGGACAGCAATGCGATTCATAGCGGCTGTCACCCGGATGCGGTGATGGAAATGTTTCGATATGCCAGAGAAATAGGAAACTACTAAAACCTATATCAAAAATGCGTCTAAGAGCCCAGAGCTGCGTTGTCCCGCGAATTGAAATACTCACGTACTCCGTGTACGCTCCGTTATCAATTCGCGGAACGCCTTGCTCTGAACCCTTAGCCACTATTTTTGATATAGGTTTTAATAAAGGGGGGATAAAAAAGGATATCGAATGAAGATTTTAGAACAAATTTATCAGAGCGTTTTAACCGGACAGGCGGATGATT
>JASFIU010000131.1:0-10400 GCA_050122495.1 Desulfobacterales bacterium
GTCCACGCGTCTGAACTGATCAAATGGAACCGCAAAATTAATCTCACCTCTATTACCCGCCCCAAAGACATAGCGGTCAAGCATTTTTTGGATTCTTTGCCCCCCGTCCGGTTCGTTCAAGACAATGCCAGGATGCTCGATATCGGATCCGGTGGCGGTTTTCCGGGAATTCCCCTTAAAATTTTAAATCCTTCCTTAAAGGTAATGTTGATTGATGGGACCCGCAAAAAGGTCAATTTTTTAAAACATGCCTTGCGAACCCTTAAACTCGAGGGCATTGATGCTCGCCAGATTCGCGCTGAAAATCTCCTTGAAGATGCAACCTATCTGAATTTATTTGATATCATTATCAGCCGGGCGCTGTCTTCATTAGGGCAATTCGTCAAAATGGCTGTCCCTTTGCTGGCAAAGCAGGGGACGATTATGGCAATGAAAGGCGAGGTGAGTCAGAATGAATTGGATGCCATCGGCTTTGATGTTCTGAAGGACGCCTATCATCTTGAAGTTCAAAATTACAAGCTACCCTCAATGGAAGCCGATCGGTCCCTTGTTATTATCAGGCACCTTCGATAGTCTTGCATGCGGCAGCTAATTTACAAGACTGGGTTTTATTCAAGGGATTACTTTCCGATCTCCATGTGTCAATTTCCAGGATCAAAGGTTCAACGTTCAAGGGTTCAGAGGTTGGACAAACGCAGAAAGAGTAGAAAAATCAGAATACGGAAGCTTATAACCCTGAACCTCTGAACCCTGAACCCGAAATTGACGTCTAAAATGAATTAATCTGATAAAATCAATCCTGCTTTGCAAATTGCTTGGGGGCATAATGTTAGAAATAACTACTCCCATCCCAGCAATGCGTGCATAGCTTTTCTTTTGGTAGGCCGATTGCTTCAACCAGGTCTTCTAATTTCTGGTACTGCAATGATGACAGTTTTAGCCGTTGCCGGATCTGATCAACCATTGCAAGGTTTCTTTCCGATCCGGCCTGAGCATATTCGGATAAACATTCATTATCGTTGCCGTCAAGTTCTGCGATGGCTTTGCGGCCGGCCAGATCGAGCGTTGAACGCGAGGTAGAAAAATTTAAAAAATCGCAGGGGTAGATCAGGGTAGGGCAGGCGGGTCGCATGTGGACCTCTTTGGCGCCATAATCATATAAAATTTGAATGGTATCCTGTAATTGAGTACCGCGTACGATTGAATCTTCACAAAAGAGAATTCTTTTATCTTCGATCAATTCCCTCACCGGTATGAGCTTCATTTTTGCCACCAGGTCCCTGATGCTTTGATCCTGGGGCATAAAGCTTCTGGGCCAGGTCGGTGTGTATTTAACAAAAGGTCTGACATAGGGAATATTCTTTTCATTGGCATATCCGACGGCGTGTCCGATGCCGGAATCCGGAATACCGGCGACAAAATCGATTTCAACACTATCATTTTTAGCCAGAGCCCTGCCGCATCGGTTTCGGGTGGATTCCACATTGATCCCTTCGTAGCTTGTGGCCGGGTAGCCGTAATAAACCCAAAGGAATGCACATATCTGCATCGGGTCCTGAGGCGCTTTTCTCTGTTCAAATCCATCTGCGGTTAGGATAACAATTTCACCGGGGCCCAGGTGTTTTTCAATCTCATACTCAAGGTTGGGGAAAGCGCAGGATTCCGACGCAGCTGCATAGGCGCCCTCTTTTTTCCCGACGACAATCGGTGTACGGCCCAGTTTATCCCGCGCCGCATAAATGCACTTTTCCGTGAGTAAAAGCATCGAGCAGGAGCCTTTGATGGCTTCCTGGGCATGCTGGATACCCTCTTCAAAAGATCCTTTCTCACAGATTAACATGGCCACCAGCTCGGTCGGGCTTGTTTCTCCGCCGCTCATCTCCGTAAAGTGCATTTTATTTTTAAGCGCATGGGTTGCAAGTTCCTCGATATTATTGATTTTGCTCACCGTGACAATGGCAAAGGTGCCCAGATGGGAACCGATGATCAGGGGTTGGGGGTCATAATCGCTGATGATGCCAATACCTTTGTGGCCATGCAGTTTGGGAAGATCAGGTTCAAATTTGGATCGGAAATAATCATTTTCAATGTTATGGATCGCCCGCGAAAAATCTTTGGTGTTTTGTACCGCCAGACCCCCGCGTTTGGTCCCGAGATGGGAATGATAGTCGGTTCCATAAAATAGGTCATATAAACAGTCTTCTTTTGCTGCACAGCCAAACAGTCCCCCCATCAGAAGTCCTCCTTTTCGTTTTCTCAGTCTGTTAATTCAATTAATCGGACACTCAAGGCATCCCCCTGTATCTGGAGCAAGGCGACAGAGGCCGGGTGGCCGAACTTTGGATAAGTTGCGCTTCCGGGATTTAGGAAGGTGACCCCGTTTTTAGCATATACATCCGGACGGTGGGTATGACCGGTGATCATTACTTTGAAATTGGATTCGCTGGCAACCTCGAGACGATTCCCAATATGAAGCACATACACTACAATTGGGCCAATTTCAATGTATTCTGAGCTCGGTAGATTGCGGGCCCATTTGCCAAAATCCATATTTCCTCTGACAGCAACAATCGGCGCTATCCGGGACAGCTCTTTGAGGACCTTTTCGTCACCGATATCGCCGGCATGAATGATCAGATCAACCTTTTTAAACACTTTTCGCACCCCGGCAGGCAGATGCCCATGGGTATCCGATATCACACCAGCTCGAAAATTGTCTTTGAATCTAAATTTTTTCATTGTACGGAATATTAGTTGGGTTTTCCGACGATAAGCGCTCTTAATTCAGCTCTATGCGAGTTTAGTGCCATTGGGGACCGTTCGTTCCGGTTCAGATAACACCACCTTGCCGTTTTTAAGTACGAAACCGGTCACCAAAAATTCCGACATAAAGGCGCCGATTTGTTTTGGGGGGAAATTAATTACGCCCACAATCTGGCGGCCAAGGAGATCTTTTTTGCGATACAGTTTGGTGAGTTGGGCGCTGGATTTCATAACGCCAAAGTCTCCGAAATCGGCCCAGATTTTATAGGCTGGTTTATGCGCTTCCGGAAAGTCCTCCACCCGGATGATGGTACCGGCCCGCAGTTCAACCTTTTCAAAGTCCTTCCAGGATAGGGATTCCATCGCTAATAACCTTTCATAATTTTAAGAATCTTCCGGCAACTGAACCGCGCGCCGGCGGCGTTTAGCTTCAGCGCGCTTTTTTTTAATAAATAACCGCTTTTCCCGGGCTGCCGGTGATGGTTTGGTTTTCCGCCGTGGTTTAGGTTTGACGGCGGCCTTACGGACAAGCGCAATGAGGCGCTGTATGGCGTCTTTGCGGTTTTTATCCTGGCTTCTAAAGCGACGGGCCTTGATGACCAGGATGCCATCGTCTGTCATTTTTTTGCCCGCTATCTTTATCAGACGTTGGCGGATTTCTTCGGTTAGCGCATCCGATTGGGCGGCATTAAAGCGAAGTTGAACCGCGCTGGATACTTTGTTGACATTTTGGCCGCCCGGACCGGACGAACGCATAAAATCCAGTTGAATGTCGTCTTCGTTGATGAATAATGTATCCGTAATTTGGATCATCGATGCTTCAACTCCTCAATCGGGCTGGAATGATGGAACGCTGTAATCCTGCTCATCGTATCGCAACTATCATTATAAAACAATGGTTGGTGTTTTATCGTTTCACGTGAAAACACATTTTATAGTGTTTCCTATGCAATATCAGCACAATAACTTGATTTTTTTCATCTCGATTTTTAAAGTTGATTTTGGCTTCAAATGTAATATTGTGGGTGTTGGACATCTCTGGAAAGATGCATATATTGGTTTCAATTATAATATGGAATAAAGGAGATGAATATGGAACTTCAGGGCAAGAAGCTAGCCATTCCGGTAGAATCTTTGTTTAACACGTTTGAATTTTGGTATCCGTATTACCGCCTGAAGGAAGCCGGTGCTGACGTGGTCGTTGTGGGATCGGGCAGCGCTGATGTTTACGCTGGCAAACCCGGTACCGAAGTCAAGGTCGATGCAAGCATCGACCAGATCGCTGCAGCTGATTTTGACGGTATTGTGATCCCCGGCGGATATGCACCGGATATCATGCGAAGATATCCGAAAATGGTGCAGCTGGTAAAAGACTTATTTGAGGAGGGCAAGGTGGTCGCCGCTATCTGTCATGCCGGTTGGATGCTGGCTTCAGCGAAAATTTTGAAAGGCAAGACCGTAACTTCATTTTTTGCCATTAAGGATGACCTTATTCATGCCGGAGCGGAATGGGTTGATCAGGAAGTTGTAGAGGATGGCAATTTGATTACCAGCCGCACGCCGGATGATCTTCCGGCATTTATGCGAACCGTGATCGCTGCTTTGAAATAACAGTTTTGGTGGATATATGCGACGGCCTGTGCTAAGAGGAAAATCTGACGGTATGGATCGTGACAGCGAAGCCAAATAAATTAAGCACGGCAGTTTGATTGACTCCCTACCGCTGATAACGGACTCTGCCGGCAGCCTGATCGGCTGTGGCCGATGAGTAGAACTCACCTCAAAAATAGGATTTTGGTTCAAGATCGCGGCACCAATCCCGCCAAAAGGCGGGAGGCCAAAAGACATTTTTGAGATGGGTTCTAGAAAAGAGTTTCAACTGTGCTCTAAGATCGAGGAGGTCACCATGAAGATTTTGGTAGGATATGACGGGACGAATTCGGCGAAGGAGGCATTAAATCTTGCAAAATCCCACGCAAAAGCGATGGACGCCTCGGTTGAGGTGGTTACATCCATGCAGAAAGGAACGGAGTCACAAAGAAAGGAGATTGAGCAAGCGGAGCGGGGGTTGGAGTATGCAAAATCAATATTTGAAGAAGATAACATCGCCTGCAACACGCATTTATTAATCCGCGGCCTGTCGGCGGGGGAAGATCTGGTTGAGTTTGCCAACGAAAACGGGGTCGACGAAATAATTGTCGGCGTCAAACGCCGATCGAAAGTCGGGAAATTGTTGATGGGCTCTACCGCTCAGTATGTGATCTTGCAAGCCGAGTGTCCGGTTGTTAGCGTAAAATAAAAGTGGGCTTACCCGCCATATGCGGGTAAGCCCACTTTTATTTAATTTGTCAGACTTTGTATGGGAGCGGGTATAAGACCACCGTGCCGTACAAAGGGATTCAGATTTGGGCCATTGTTGACCGGGATGATCGTGGATTGGCCCAGCAGCCCGCCGAAATGGGCGTTATCGCCCGCCTTTTTCCCGGGCACGGGTATCAGGCGCGTTGCGGTTGTTTTATTATTGATAACGCCGATGGCCATTTCATCGGCCATGATGGCGGCAAGCGTGTCTTCGGTCGTATCACCGGGCAGAGCGATCATATCCAATCCCACCGAGCATACCGCTGTTATGGCTTCCAGTTTTTCAAGTCCGATGTGCCCTTTGCGGGCGGCTTCAGATATATTCAGATCTTCGCTTACGGGGATAAAAGCGCCGCTTAAACCGCCGACTCTGGAACTGGCGAATGCACCGCCTTTTTTGACAGCGTCATTAATAAGGGCCAGTGCCGCTGTGGTACCGGGCACACCGATACTCAAAAGCCCCAGGCTCTGGAATATCTCACCGACGCTGTCGCCCACATTCGGTGTTGGAGCGAGCGACAAGTCCACGACACCAAACCGGATATTTAAATGATTGGCAACTTCCTGGCCGATTAATTCCCCAACCCGGGTGACTTTATAAGCGGTTTTCTTGATCAGTTCTGAAATATTTCCTAAATCTAAATCGGAATTAGATTCAAAAGCGCGATCAATGGCATTTTTTACAACCCCAGGCCCACTGACGCCTACATTGATTACGGCGTCCGCCTCCCCGATACCCAGATAAGCTCCCGCCATAAAGGGGATGTCCTGCGGGATATTGGCAAACACACAAAGCTTTGCACAGGCAATTCCATCGGCGTTGGCAGTCAGATGAGCGGCTTCTTTAATTGCCTGTCCCATCAGTAAGATCGCATCCATATTGATGCCTGCCTTTGTCGATGCCACATTCACCGATGCGCAAACCCGTTCGGTGCTCGCCAGTGCATTCGGGATGGCCTCGATCAGAGCGCGATCGCCCCGGGCGATCCCCTTTTCAACCAGCGCCGTAAACCCGCCGATAAAATCCACATTAACCTCGGCGGCAACCGCATCGAGTACGTGAGCAACATCCACCAATTGAGCGGGTGACATGGAAGCACCGACAACGGCTATGGGGCTGACGGCGATTCTTTTGTTAACTACAGGAATGCCGTATTTTTGGCCGATTTGATCGCAAATGCCTACCAAATTGCGAGCGAAGTGGGAGATCCGGGCCTGGATCTTGCCTTTAAGTTTTTCAGGATCATGACTGGCACAATCCAGTAAATTTACACCCAGTGTGACGGTGCGCACATCCAGGTGCTCATTTTTGAGCATTTCAAGGGTGGAAAGGATTTCTCTTTGAGTCAGCATTTGGTCCCTCTGCCTTCTGTAGACGGTTAAATTCGGTGGATGGCCTCGAAAATATTGCGGTGCTGAATGTCAATTTCCAGATTCAATTGTGTTGCACGGCGCCTTAGCCCCTGGTACAGGGCTTGCCGATCGATCTGGACGGGAACGTCAATTTCGTAAATCATGATATTATCTCCCGGATCGTCGCCGCCTTTGAAAACAGCCTGCAGGTTGGTGATATTACCTCCAAAGCTAGCAATAACGCCGCTGATGCCGGCTACCAGTCCTTTGCGGTCCGGTCCCTTGGTGGTAATGATGTAGGATTCGCATTCCGGGAGAGAAACAGGGGGTGGTGACGATTTTAGCGTGCTGACATGCACCTCCAGACCCAACGGGGCCATTTCTTTATTTAATCGTTGGTGTAAAGATTGCGGGGAAAGGTCCTCGGGCAGTGATACAATGAAGATTCCGGCAAATTCAAATTGAAGTATCGTCTGACTTACGTTTTCGATATTACAATTTTGTTCGAAAAGTACTTTGGAAACGGCTGCAACAATCCCGGTTCTGTCATGACCTAAAATTGAAAGAATAACTTTGTTCATGAATTCGGCTCCGATGAGGTAAATGACGGATGGCTGTTTTGGGATAAATCAGATGAAAAAAATGCACGGCGTATGATCAATCTGAATCGATCTATCGACTGAGGCAAAATCTTTACCAACCGTAAGAATATGGGCTCAAGGAGTTATGATTTTAATGGATCCATTCGTTAAAAAAAGACGGGGATCGATCATCATGGATGCAGCTGGTTGTCTGCGATGATCCTTGAAATTTGATTCTTAATGTATCGACCCAAAATCTCCGTCTCTTTAGCGGTGATGGCCGCTATGCCATCGGCCAATCTTTCAACCGTGTCTTCGCTTATATCCGTCATTTTGTTGATTAAAAAAGTATCCACCTCGCCATCATCGAGGAGAAAACCGCAGGCGCCAAAGGCGCCGACATATTCATCGTTTGCAAAAATGGGAACCACAAGCTTGAGCATTCCTGCATCGCATTCTTCCACAACCGCTTGCCGGGACCGCATGGCTAAAGTGGCGATATTCATATGCGCAGGGGCACAGATAAAACTTTGGCCTTTATCGGTCGCCTTAATTTCAGGGCATAATCGATTGGCCCAGTTTTTTTGTGCAGATATTCGGTAACCTTTGGTATCAAACACATTTGCATCTAATCCTGATTTTTGATGAATATCTTTTTCAAGCTCAATCCATTTATCCAGCGCTGCGAGCTCAGTTAATTTCATTTGGCGTCCCCTTATCGATATCCATATTTTTACAAGCCTTTTGGTTTGGCCCGACGGATCGAAAGATCCTTTATATCAAAAGCGATCATTTTTGCAAGATGGTTAATCAAAAAAAATTATGCCGAAGATAACCGTAAGCGGCCTGACAAATGATTTCCGATTTGTATCGCTCAAAAAGTGCAAGGAATTACTTTTCCTATAATTCATTTTTTTATTCTTGACAAAAAAAATGCCTATAAGATAATCTCTTCTTATCTTCTTTGTAATTGGATTTTTTGCCTGCCTGGAGAAATGCTGCGCGCAATCCTGTTTTAATTAAATTAAATCTTCCCGCGCTGGAAGGAAGGGCATCATACAGAATTGCATGAGCTATTCATTATTTTACTAGTAGGGGTTGTAATTATAAAAATGTTTGATAGAATATAGGACAATAAATTATTTGGGTATTAAGGAAAGACTTTATTAAAAAATAGAAGGAGGAAGTAATCATGGCTATTTTAAAACGAGATTTACAGGCGGTTAAAAAAGACATTGTAGCACTTCAAAAGAAGATGGAGAAGTTGTTGAAAGCTTATGAACCAGCCGGGAAGCCAAAGGCGGCTAAAAAGCCGAAGAGAAAAGTTGTAAAAGCCAAAGCCAAACGCGTTGTTCGGGCTAAAAAAACTACGCGCAGGACGAAATCACCGACGATGACCGCAACCGAGCAAGTATTAAAAATTATCGAAAGGTCTAGAAAAGGTGTGGATGTCCCCAGGTTGAAGGCAAAAACTGGATTTGATGATAAAAAAGTCAGAAATATTGTTTTCCGGGCATCAAAGGAAGGAAAAATCAAAAAGGTCGGTAGAGGAATCTACGTAGGGGCCAAATAGAAAAGCGGGACGTAACAATTGAAAAAGGCATCTCGAATCTCGGCTTCGAGATGCCTTTAAACTACCGGGCAAATTCTAGTTTATGTTTTTTCTACATTTTTCGCTGCGGGTCCTCTCTCGCCCACTTCGATCTCAAATGAAACCCGGTCTCCTTCCGAGAGAGTGCGGAATCCTGCCATATTAATCGCAGAGTGGTGCACGAATATATCGTCACCTTCTTCCTGTTCGATAAAACCATATCCTTTTCTGTTACTAAACCATTTTACGACTCCGTTCGGCAAAACATGTCCCTCCTTCTTCCTAAATAATTAGTGCCAAAATCCCCGCGACACACCCTGACCAAGAAATTTATCCTGCAGGCCTTAAGATAAACTGAATGTCCGGGTCACCCCTTTGTTAACTCAATTAAAACAAATTCGCATCAAAGGTCAAGCAAAAATATCGTTCAGACAAAACCACCTAAAGTTGATGCTTGTTCAAAATCCATCTTCGCCTTTGGCTTATAGCATTTCCTTAATATAGTAAAACAGAGCAACCATTGTGAATGCCAATTTCAGCCCGATTGCCAACACATTTCCGATAAGGATTCCCCAACCTGCGCGCAGGGCTTTTTTGCCTGATTTTCCTGCCAGGAGTTCTCCGGCCAGTGCGCCCACAAAGGCTCCCACGATTATGCCCCAGGGCGGAATGAAGAATATTCCGATAATCATTCCAATTGCAGAGCCCCACAGGCCGGGCCTTGAAGCGCCGTATTTCTTTGCACCCAGCGCAGGGGCAATATAATCCAAAATCATCAGCAAGGCCGTCAAGGACCCCATGACAATTAAAAAGGTCAGGCTGAAGGCCTGCCAATTTTTGGTCCAGGAAAGAAGGATCAGGGCCAGAAAACTGAAAATCGGGCCGGGAATGATGGGTAGGATACAGCCGAGAATACCGGCTAGGGCTAAAATCAATCCGATGACGACGATGAAGATGTCCAACTTGTTGACCTACTTATTTGCGGATAAACAAAATATTCCAGATCACTAGTGCTACCGGGTCAGGCAGTAACACTTTCGACTCAAGGTTGTCAAGTAATCCAGAATTTCCGATTAGGCACCAAAATATAAATCGATTTTTTTGAGCGGGCTTTTCAAGCAGATTGAATGCTTGAAGTATTTAATTAAATAAAAAATTAATTAAACATATAATATTTATTTTTTTCTTGAAATCAATAATGAAATAATATAAGGTTTATTGCATGGGCCAAAAGAAAACATTTTCCACCCGGATCGACGAAGATAGACTCAAGGCACTCAAGCATCTTGCTGTTGACCTTGACAAATCTTTAGGTGTTTTGCTGGAAGAGGCTATCGAAGACCTTTTAAAGAAATATAAACGGAAGAAAAAGTAAAATCATTTGGTGCGTTACGATTAAATGATGTGAACGCTGCAAAACGAGAACGAAACGTTATCGTAAGATAGCTTTTAGTCAATATGGAAGGGAGCGGTCCAGAGTAAACAAAGGGGGAATCTGAGCACAGGCTAAAAACTCGATGAAAATTTTTCTTGCTAAGGAGATGTAAAAATGGCCGCAACCAAAAGAAGCCGGTATTTAAAAGAAGATAAGAAATTTGTTCATCCGATTGAATTAAAGGAAGGTCTCACTGTAAAATGCGTTTGTCCCAAATGCGGCACAATCCACAGGATGAAATTGGTTTGGACGGGACGGGGGAAGCCAAAGAAATTTTGCCCTCCCTGCAAAATTTTTGTTTCATCCGTTGAGCATG
>JASFIU010000132.1:0-10370 GCA_050122495.1 Desulfobacterales bacterium
ACGGTGCGCGCAATCAAGATTCACGCAAGTTCAGAATTCGGGATAAAAACATTTTTAACCGCGTCATGACGCGCATGAAACGCTGGTTTAATGACGTCGTTTAAAACCGGTTGGCCGGTTTAGCCCGTTGGCCGGTTTAGCCCGTTGGCCGGTTTAGCCCGTTGGCCGGTAGATAAAGAAAATTAGACATTATTCCTTTTTTAACGGGCATAACCGGCTCAACCGGCTCAACGGGCACAACCGATAAGAGTTACTCCGCCTGAGGCGGATTGAGAAAATTTCTAATAACCAGTAACCAATAACCATTAACCAAACTTAGCAGGAGGCTGAAATGTTTACCTATGTGGACCAGGAAAAATCAGCAAAAATTAAGGTAATTGGTGTCGGCGGTGCGGGTGGAAACGCGATTAATAATATGATCGCATCCAATTTGCAGGGCGTAAAATTCATAACTGCCAATACCGACAGTCAGGCCCTTGAAATATCCAGGGCGCCGGTCAAAATTCAGATCGGCGAAAAACTGACCGAGGGACTTGGCGCCGGAGCGAATCCTCAAATTGGTCGCGACGCCGCTCTCGAAAGTGAAGAAGCGTTGCGCACTGCACTGGCCGACAGTCACATGGTGTTTATCACCGCCGGATTCGGAGGCGGTACCGGAACCGGTGCGGCACCGGTCATTGCTGAAATCTGTAAGGATTTAGGCGCTCTGACGGTTGCGGTCGTGACCAAGCCGTTTGCGTTCGAAGGCAAAAAAAGGAACAAACTGGCTGAAGACGGCATTGACAATTTGAAAACAGTGGTGGACACGGCGATCACCATACCCAATGATCGGCTGCGGGGACTGGCACCCAGGAATGCCAAATTAATGGAAATGTTTTTGAGAGCGGATGAAATCCTGCTCCATTCCGTCAAGGGCATTACCGATCTGATCATGATGCCCGGACTGGTGAATCTGGATTTTGCCGACGTCAAAACCACGATGTCCAAGGCAGGCATGGCCATCATGGGTATCGGGATCAGCGAGGGTGAAAACCGGGCCGTTGAAGCGGCTGAAAGAGCCATGTCGCATCCGCTTCTGGAGGATATACCGATTACCGGTGCCAAAGGGGTGCTGATGAACATTACCAGTACCAGCGATATGGAATTTGAAGAGGTCGCCGAAGCCTCCGAGCGTATCCACGATGAAGTCGGTGAAGATGCCGATATATTCTGGGGCACCTCTATTGATGACAGCCTCGGTGATGAGATGCGTGTTACCGTTCTTGCTACGGGTATCGGAGCAGACGAGGAAGTGCAAAGGGTGGACAATGCGGTCGAGTTGCCTTTAAGAGGGAAAGTGCGTGATATTACGCCGAATGATCTGGAAGGCGATATTATCGATTACGAAGAACCCACATTTATTCGTCAGCAAAGAGCCGTCGGTGAGACCGGTGGCGCCGTTTACAGAGGGCATCAGGGACTGATGCCTGAGGATAGCGAACTGGATGTGCCGACTTTTCTGAGGCGTAAAGCCGATTAGAATGATCCGTTGCCGGAAGTCCGTTGTCCGTTGGCAAATGCCACTTCCATTTCAGTCAGGTTCTGGTTTTGTAAAATGATTCGTTAGATTAGTTTCATTAGTTGCATTGGTTAAATTGGTTGGGTTAGACTGAACCCATTGAACGAATTAAACCAATCAAGCCAACAAAACCAAATTTTATTTGCCTGAGACCAGAAATGGGTTAGCTATTGACTGTGGATCGGAAAGCGCCATTTTAATGTTTGAATAATAAAAAAATTCCACATAGGTAATCAAACACTAAAGAAGGTGGCTTTAAAATTACCGATTCGAATCCAAACGATTTGCTACGGACAACGGACAACAGTCAACGGACAATTTCATGCGTTTTAAAAATCGAAAATCAACCGGGCCCTCGATTGATACCGAGGTTGGCACCATTCGAAAATCCTGGGACGGTCGCATCAGGATCGCACTGGTTTATCCCAATCAATACCATGTGGGCATGTCCAATCTTGGTTATCAGAGCGTCTATCGACTGTTAAATGAATATGACCATGTGGTTTGCGAACGCGTTTTCCTTCCGGAAACATCTCAACCGCAAACAACGCCCCTGAAGACTTTTGAGTCCGGAAAACTGCTTTCAGATACCGATATCATCGCCTTTTCCCTATCCTTTGAAAACGATTACCCCCATATTCTTACCCTTATCGAAAAAACGGGTCTGCCTTTAAGGGCCGACCGAAGACGTGATCGGGATCCCCTGCTCATCGCCGGCGGTGTCGCCAGTTTTATGAATCCGGAGCCGATTGCCGCCTTTTTCGATTGCTTCCTCATCGGTGAGGCCGAGGCCATCTTGCCCCGTTTTCTGGAAATCTTCGAGCCCGGAAACGACAAGCGCACAGCGCTGAAGGCCATCGCCTGCAACGTTCCGGGTGCCTATGTGCCGGCTTTCTATCGTGTTGACTATAAGCGTGATGGAACCATCGCATCCTTTCACCCGCGCGATGACGTTCCCGCGACCGTTCAACGGGCGTATCTGAAGGACCTGGACCGCACCGCCACCTGCAGCGCCATTTTAACGCCTGATACGGCCTTTGACCGCACTTATCTTATCGAGGTCGCCAGAGGCTGTCCCCATGGCTGCCGCTTCTGCAGTGCCGGCTTTGTTTATCGGCCGCCGCGTTTCAGGCCGGTATCCTTGCTGGCCCAAAATATGGATCAGGGGATTTCCCTTACGGATCGCATCGGTCTGGTGGGCTCGGCGGTCTCAGATCTTCCCGGAATCGGAGATTTATGTGGCCAATACCTTGATAAGGAAATACGGATATCATTTAGTTCGTTACGGGCAGACGGGTTATCACCGCAATTGTTGTCGGCCCTGAAACAAAGCGCCGTAAAAACAGCGACGATAGCGCCGGATGCCGGATCAGAGCGCATGCGCAAGGTCATTAATAAAGGAATTAGCGAAGAAGCGATATTAGCAGCCGCCGATTCCCTGATTGCAAACGGTATCTTCAACTTAAAGCTGTATTTTATGGTCGGGCTTCCCACCGAAACCGCTGATGATGTCGACGCGATCATACGGTTGTGCAAAAAGATTAAGCATGGTTTTCTAAAATCCAGCCGATCCCAAAAGCGTATCGGAGAAATTACGATCAGCTTAAACTGTTTTGTGCCCAAAGCGTTTACCCCTTTTCAATGGGTGGCCATGGACGCGATTGGCTCGCTGAAAAAAAAGATTCAAAAAATTAAAAATGAATTGAAAAGGGTCGCCAATCTGCGCATTCATTCGGATATACCACGCTGGGCCTATATTCAGGCACTTTTTTCGCGGGGGGACCGCAAGGTCGCCGATATCCTGCAGCTGGCGCACACCCATAACGGCAACTGGCCTCAAACCCTTAAAGCCACCTCCATCAACCCGGATTTTTATGTCCTCAGGGATCGCGATGTCAATGAGCAGCTTCCCTGGGATTTTATCGACCAGGGCATCAAAAAATCCTTTTTACAGCGAGAATTCCAGCAGGCGCTAAAAGCCCTGCCCTCCCCCGCTTGCCGGGTTGAAACCTGCAATATCTGCGGCGTGTGTAATCAGGAACCTCAAAACCGCCCCGCCTAAAGCTTTCATAAGGCAGAATTATTGTGAATTTTATTTAACCGCGAGACTCACGCAGACGCCCGCAGACCTTTTTGTCCCGCGACTCGCGGGACAAAATACACTTCAATCGCTTCGCGATTAATAAAATTTATATGCATGCATAAATTCATCGTTTTGATAATCCTCCATCCGAATTTCATAATTAGATTATAAAATCTGTGTATTCGCTTTTAAGGTACCCCTGAGTATGTTTTTTATCCCGCGCCAGCGGGATGACGTACCTTTTAATCGCGCGGGTCGCGCGATTAAAAAGTCTGCGATTGTCAGCGTGGGTCTCGCGGTTAATTTAGGCCTTTATCCTGTTGGCGCATGTCTGCGGTTAATGGCAAAAAAAATCAGATAACAGGCTTGAAATCCTTGCAATGAAGTGATAATTAAAACCCTTTTGATTTTAAGCCGGATTTGATCATTAAGTCGCCTGGAACTGCCGATTTGACGGGAGCGGATCGACCTCAGGTTAATTCGTTGATGTGGTGAAGGAATTGGCAAGGAGATACTATGGTTGAGGGAATTTTTTTTATGCTCGGATTGGGGGTTGTCTGCGCTGCCATATTAACGGCGGCATCCCGAATCTTTTATGTATATGAGGATCCGCGCATTGCCGAGGTTGAGGCCTGTTTTGCAGGAGCCAATTGCGGCGGATGCGGCTACACGGGATGTTCCGCAGCAGCCGTGGCGGTTGTGGCCGGTACCGCCGAGCCCAGCGTTTGCATTGTGGGTGGTCCGGAATCAGCAACCAGAGCCGCTGAGGTCATGGGGGTTGAGGTAGGACTGGCAGAGTCACCCAAATCGTTTAACCCCTGCAGCGGCGGCCTGCGCGCTGCAAACAAATTTGTTTACCTCGGTGTCAACACCTGTAGAGCACAGGCGACACTGTCCGGAGGCCACCGGGAATGCAGCGTTGGGTGCATCGGACTGGGTGATTGTGTGGATGCATGTCAGTTCAATGCATTGAAGATGGGCCCTGAGGGCTACCCGGTGGTGGTGGAAGAAAACTGTGTCGGGTGCGGGGCCTGCGAAACGGTTTGCCCCAAATATGTCATGAAGGTCAAAACCATGTCCGAGCGCCTGATGCACTTCAATAGCAGTGACGATCGGCTGGCACCCTGCCGCCAGACCTGCCCGGCCGAAATTGACATCCCCCTTTATATCGATCAAATCCGCAAAGGCGACTACGAAGGCGCCGTCAACACCATCCGGGAGCGCAATCCATTTCTGCTGTCCTGCGGACGCGTCTGCCCGCATCCCTGCGAGGTCAACTGCCGTCGGGGAATCGAAGATGAGCCGGTGTCCATCAATCAATTGAAACGCTTCGTCGCCGATTATGAGATGAATTCCGAAGAACGGCTGCCCGTACGCATGGCCCCGGAAACCCGTAAACGCATCGCGGTTATCGGCGGCGGGCCGGCCGGATTAACCTGTGCATATTTCCTGCGCCGGCTCGGGCATCAGGTCCATATTTTTGAAGCGATGCCCAAACTGGGAGGTATGTTGCGCTATGGTATCCCCCAGTATCGTCTTCCCAAAGAAGTTCTCGACTGGGAAATCGAGGGCATCCTAAATCTGGGGGTCGATTTCACCGCCAATGTCAGGTTCGGCCAGGATTTTGACCTGACTTCATTGGTCGCTTCCGGATTCGATGCTATTTTTCTGGGTATCGGGGCATGGAAAGATGCCAGTCTGCGTGTCGAAGGAGAAGATCTTAAAGGGTGCTATACCGGAATTGATTTTTTATCTCGTTTAGCCTCCGGAGAAAACATTCCGGTCGGTCGCACCGCCGCAATTATCGGCGGGGGTAATACCGCCATAGATTGTACCCGCAACTTAATTCGTCTGGGCGTCGAAAAAGTGTATATCGTTTATCGCCGCACCCGGGCAGAGATGCCCGCCAATGCGGTCGAAATCGATGCAGCTGAACACGAAGGAGTAGAATTTCAATTTCTGGCAGCCCCGGTCGAAGTAAAAGGCAATGAAGACGGTCATGTGACCCACCTGGAGTATTTAAAAATGGAACTCGGAGAACCAGATGCCAGCGGCAGACGCCGGCCGGTCCCCATCGAAGGCTCCGAAACCCTCCTGGAAACCGACATGGTCATCACCGCCATCGGTCAATCGCCAGAGATTTCTTTTACCGAGCGTTCCCGCAAGCGCCTGGCAGAGCTCAAAACGACCCGCTGGAACACGATCGATGTAGATCCCGCGACGCTGCAATCCAACATTCCCTATTTGTTCGCCGCCGGGGATGCGGCCACCGGACCCGCTTTGGTCGTGGACGCAATTGGCGGCGGGCGACGTGCCGCGCGATCGATCCACCAGTTTGTCATGGGACAAGAAGTTACCGCAAATACAAAAGAATTGGGCAAGGATCTGATTGCTGAAACCTTATTCGACCATGTGGACGGGGTCATCAAAAATCCCAGAGCGCCCATGCCGGAGCTGCCGGTCGAAGAACGAATCTATTCGTTTGTTGAGGTAGATCAAGTACTTACAGAAGATTCCGCCAAAAACGAAAGCAACCGGTGCCTGTCCTGCTGCCTGACGTGTTATGATAAGGACCCCGTTCCCGTTAAAAAGGCAAAGGCCCGGGATAAGAAGACGGAAAGCGAAGTCGTTTAATAAGGTTTCGGGTTTCAGGTGTCAGGTGTCAGGAAAAATTGAGTTCCAGTTTTCAGGGGTCACCACTTTCAATTCCGACACCTGACACCTGAACACTGAAACCTGTCTAAATAAATAAACACAAACATGCTATTGAACCAGCAGACATCTTATAAATTAACCTAACGGACGAGGAGAATCCAATGGGTGGTCAGGATGTTTTGGAGAAGGCCGAAATCTTCAAAGGATTGAATCAGGACCAGTTGAATGCCGTCAAAAAAGGAGGACGCGAAAAGGAATACCTCTATGGCGACAGAATATTTGCCGAAGGTGAAAATGCCGATCGGATCTGGCTGGTACTTGACGGACAGGTCGACCTGCGATTTGATTTGCCGGGCCGCCCCACCTCGGAAGAAAATACCATTTTCTCGATCACCGCTGCACAGACGCTGGGGTGGTCGACCTTTGTTCCGCCATTCAAATATGCGCTTTCGGCCTACAGTGCCACCAAATCCTGTAAAATTCTTCAGATCGATAAAGATTACCTCCTGGAATGTTTCGAAAATGATCCCCGCATGGGATTGGTGTTTATGACAAATGTGGCCGGGATCGCCAGCATGCATTTCGACCAGTTGCAGGAATCCGTCAGTGTCTAACCGGAGGACTACATCTTAATCGATTGAAGATTGAGCGACCAACGTTCAATTAAACGGGGACTTTTATGATCAGTCTCGATTTTTTAGAAGAAGTCGACGCTTTTTCAAATCTGGATGACAACCAGTTAACGGCCGTACAGGAATGCTGTGAAATCGCCGAATTTAAACGCGGGGAGCAGCTCTTTGCTGTCGGTGAGACCCCTGAATATTTTTGGATCATGCGCGAAGGGCAGGTTACGTTGAGCTGGGATTTAGACGATGGCCCGGCCATGCCGGAAAACACCATCACGACCTTATCGCAAGGGATGCCTTTTGGCTGGTCCAGTCTGGTGCCGCCATACAAATACCGTCTTTCAGCGCACTGCGCTTCTCGAAGCTGTGTAGTTGTAAGGATAAAAAAGGACCGCCTCACCCAGCTATTCGAAGATGACGCCGAGCTGGGCTACAAAGTCATGTCAAAGGTTATGATTGTTGCCGGCCAACGCTTTCACCAGTTCCAGGATGAAGTCGCCCGGCGCAGGGGACATGATATCATCAATCGGTGGTAAATCCTGGCTGAGGCTATAAATCCGAATTCGGGCCGTCAGCAGGTAGATAAAAAACATAGGTGGAGTGCTGGAGTAGATAAGATTTCAGATTGCGGATTGCAGATTTTAAACACATCGCCCATCTGATATTCCAATCTGAAATCCGCAATCTGAAATCCGCAATTGGTTTTGCTTCTACCGATAATATTTTTAAAGTTATTAAAATCTAACAATAATTTTATTAATTGCAGATTAATGCATGAAAAGAACTTGAAAGCAAAACCACATTATGGTAGTCGGTGCTTGGTTTTTTCAGGCATAATATCCACAGGCAACCCAACAAAGATACGGAAATAAGATGTTCTCAAAAAATGAATTGAAGTTGGCATATGCGGTGGCGGTCTGTTTGTTGGTTCTTGGCGCTGTCAGCTACGCGGCCTTTCCGTTGCAGGCGCCCGAAGAACCGCTGCGCTTAAGGTTTACTGTTGCGGCGGGCAACGTCCTTTTTGATCATAAGACGCATGCGTCTGAATTGGGCTACGGCCTCGCCTGCGAAGATTGCCATCATGAACTTTTGGATGACGAATCTGAAGAGCCACAACCATGCGGTGAGTGTCATGACCCTGAGGAAGGCGATGAAGATCAGCCTAAGCGCGCCGACGCTTTTCATCAGCAGTGTACGGGTTGCCACCAGGATTTTGAAGCCGGCCCAAAAGAAGAGGAATGCGCTCTTTGTCATGTGCTCTAAGCGACTCAATACAGGCAGAAGGTTATCCAAACGTTATCGATTGCTGAATCTGGCATAAAAAGGTTGAATCATGATCAAAAAACCATTTTTGGGTTTATCGACTCCGCAAATTAGATATGAAATGCTTCCGGTCCACCTTCCGGAAACAGAGAAAATTCCGATTCCAAAAAATATTACCTTATTTCATCAAAAAAATGATGAGCATGGCATACCCTCGACTTTGGGGATCGATGATCCGGTAAAGACCGGTCAGAAATTGTCCCTTTATCCGGATCAACATTACTATGTGGTCTCACCGGTTACCGGTAAGATCGCCTCCCTTTCGCCATACGCGGGTGATTTCGGAAAAAACTATATTGCGATCTCCATTACGCCGGACGGTAACGAAACTATTGACGACACTTTCCGACAGCAGACCCAAAACCCAACTTTGGAGTTGGTGTCCGACTACCTGGCAGGCGCACCGGGCAATCCGCCTCTGCACCTGCTTTCCGATTCAAACGGCAGCATTAAAACCATTGTCATCCGCGGCCTGGATCCGGATCCGATGGTCGCAACCAGCCAGTATATCGCCCAATCCCGTCTAAAAGACCTAAAAAAAGGTATTCAAATTTTAAAAGACATTACCGATGTGCAGGATATTATTCTGATCACCGCCGGTGAGTCCGTCCAGGGTTACGGCCACATCGGCGCCCGGGTTAAAAACGTTAAGGCCGTTTATCCGGCGGCGCTGCCCCACATGGTGATGAAAGACGTACTGGGCCAGGTGGTACCGGCCGGAAAAAGCTGCGAGGATCTGGGCGTGTGCTTCTTCACCGCCGAAGCCGTTATATCCATCGGCAACGCGTTTGAAACCGGACAGATCCCGACTTCCAAAACCTTAACCCTGATTCAAAAGGATGGAACCCCCCATATCGTTGAAACGGCTATCGGCACCCCTATAGGAAATATCCTGCATGCATTCGGGGAGACCGTAAACGAATATGATCGCATTATATTAGGTGGACCCATGACCGGATCGACGGTCTATGCACTGGAGCACCCGGTTCAGCCGGACACCGATTCAATCATCGTAGTGGATCGGGATAAAGCCGCGTATGTTTCGGATTATCCCTGTATAAGCTGCGGTGAGTGCGTGCGCATCTGCCCGGCAAAAATACAGGTGCACATGCTGGTGCGATTTCTGGAAGCAAACCAATATGAAGAGGCGGCTGATTTATACGATTTGAACTCGTGTATTGAATGCGGCCTGTGCAGCTACGTATGCGTATCCAAGATACCCATTTTCCAATATATCAGATTGGCTAAATACGAATTGGAGCGCGCTAAAACTCCGGAGGCAGCGGATGCTTGAGAAAAAAGATATGCTTGAGCAGCAAACACCCCTTGGGCAAAAGAAACTGATTGTTTCCCATGCACCGTTCTATCACAGCGGCCGCAGGGTAACCGAGCGCAGTTACCATATCATGCTGGCAACCCTGCCGGCGCTTTTGATGGGCCTTTATCATTACGGAATGCCGGCATTCAGCGTCATCTGCCTGTCGATTTCCACAGCCATTATCTGGGAACTGGCCTTTAACCTGCTGACCCGGCGCACCATTACCATCGGTGACGGAAATGCAGCCTTGATGGGCCTGGTGTTTGCCATGCTGGTACCGGCGACCATGCCCTGGTGGGCGGTGATCAGCGGAACATTTATCACCATCGTCATCGGCAAACATATATTTGGCGGAATCGGCAGCAACGCCTTTCACCCGGTGGCCCTGGCAATTGCCATGATGATGGTGTCATGGGGCGATTTATTCGATTTTGACGCCGCACTGCTAAATTATGACCTCGAGTTTGCCACGATGTATCCCTTGGCGGCCGTAAAATATTTCGGCACCGAATCTATCGATTCCTTCAGTCTAACGGGTCTGTTAATGGGCCAGCAGCTAGGCGGCATCGGCTCGACCTTTGGACTCGGGCTTTTGGTCGGCGGGGTTTATCTGATGCTGCGCGCATTTATCCGCTGGGAAATATCGCTTACTTTTCTGGCCGGCATATATCTGGCCGCATTTTTGTTTAATCTGGTCGATCCGGCCCGGTTTGCGCCGCCGGCCTTTCACCTGTTGACCGGTTATACCCTCATCGGCGCTTTTTTTCTGGCGACCGAAGATTCATCTTCACCGGTCAATTTCGTTCC
>JASFIU010000133.1:0-10298 GCA_050122495.1 Desulfobacterales bacterium
GTCACCCACCAGACAGAGCGGGTCAGGAAGCCTTTCGGATCTGGGCCCAGCGCGAAAGAGATCGCACCATGGCAGAAGCAGCCCGCCGCTATTGGGATTACTGGCTGTCAAAGCCGTCCCGGCGTTTTTCAGCTCACCGTCTGTGGCTGGAATTGGAGCAGACCCAGAGATGGCTCAAAGACCCTGATCGCCATGCACCACCGCCGCCACCGCCGCTGCCCGGCTATGGCGGCCACTATCATTCATATTACCCTTATCCCTATTATTACCCCTACTACCCACCGCCTTACCATTGGCCGCCGCCGATGGCCCCACCGCTCTATTATTCATATCCGCCACCTTATGAAACTTATAAATCGGGAGGAGAGTAAATATGGCTAAACGCTAACAGCATGAACAAAATATCCAAAATAAGGAACACAAACCATGAAAAGGATGTCATCTTCACTATTTATCATTCTGTTCTCATTGAGCTTATTTTTGAATGTCGGATGTGTCACTGAAGACCGCTATATCACCACCTTTACACCGGAGCAGGAGGTTCCCCGACACCTGGACATGAGCTATGACGGTCCACGAGCCAACGTCGCCATTGGGGATTTCCAAGTCAAAGCCGGTGGCGCCACAAGCTATATCGGCGATGGCTTGCGCGAGATACTTGCAACCTCCCTATTTGAGTCCCAGCGTTTCAATGTCATGGATCGTATGGATACTGAAGGGATCATCGCCGAACAGAAGCTTAGCTATTCCAAGATGGCGCGCAAGGGATCTCCAAAATTAGGCCGCAAATTGGGAGTTGCTGAACTTCTGATTTATGGCACCGTGACCGAATTTGAAGCCGAAGCCTCTGGTGCTTCGGTGAAGGCCGGCATAACCGACCTGCCGGGCCGTGGCTCAGCAGAAATGTCAAACGCCCATATGGCCATTGACATCCGCGTTGTGGATGTCGCCTCTGGACAAATTGTGGCTGCGCGGCGTGTTTCCGGCTCAGCCCTGTCCGGCCAGGCCGTTGTTGGCGCCGAGCTCTTTGAAGACAGCAATGAAATGCCTGTCAGCCTGGGCGCATATAAAAATACGCCTATGGAGTTGGCGATTCGCGATTGTATTTATCGATCCGTTATTTATATGTGTAATTACGTGCCTCAAGCATACTTCAGGCATCGCTGATCATAATCAAGACGGACGAGGGTGCCCTTTTGTTTAAAAAAATGATCACCCTAAAAGGATCTGAAGAATAGACACTCACGTTTGGGAGAAATGATGAAACAAACAATTTGGATCGTAATAATGCTGTTTGTCTTTGCAGGCGCTTTGCAAAATCATACCCATGCAGGCGACGTTCACAAAAATCAGGAACAGATGCAAAGCCAAAAGGCTCCGCTTTCAGGTGATCAGCTAGAATTTGTAAAAAAATTCGGACCACCGGAAGCCTTTAAAATCATTATTCACCAGGAGCAACCTGGCAGCTCCGCAACGTTTTCTCGCTATGAGATATGGGAATACTTCAGTTTTAAGACCAGCATTGCATTTGTTGACGGAGAATTTGCCGGGGACGAAGAAATTAAAGACATACCGGATCTCATGATCCTTCCCGTGATGTACCGGCCGGAACAATTTATTACCGCAATGAGCCTGGATGAAGTGAAAAAGAGGATAATTGGCAACCAGGTTTATGAAAAATTTAACCTCCCAGACGATTATTCGAAAGACGCTTTACTGATTGGCCTGGAACAGCTCGTACTGGGCTTTGAACGCGGAAAGCTCACTTACGCCGAAACCATACCGCTCATGCCAAACGAAGGCAAAAATCCATGAAACCGTTTAAAAAAATGAAATCGGCAGGAATAAAAAGCATCTTTTTAGGCATACTGGTTCTCTGTCTGGTTGTCTTTTCATCTCCAGACGCAGGGCATGCATCTCTCCGCAAGCTCGGTGCTTTTTTTAATAAAGTATCAACCCCCTTCGAAGTCTTTATGGCCGGAAAATCCTTGACACGGATCAAGAAGGTGGGTCGCCAAATTCACAACTATTCCAAAGAAAAAGAGCAAATTGGAGACTATCGCAGCCAGAAAATCATCAAAAACGCAGAAGCCAAATATGCGACCGGTCAATTTTCCAGGGCGCAGCGGGATAGCGAAATAAAAAGAGCCAAAGCGGTTCGAAACGCTTATTACGAATACGCCCGTCAGATCCGGCGCTATGGGCGGTCGGCCGGCAAATACGAGACAAGACGCGCTTTGAAGCGAGTTGGGAACATAGCGCTCCAAAGCAGAAAAGCGGGTCGCGCCTTCCATAAAGCGTACGACAGTTTAAACAAAGGGAAAAAGGCCCTTCAAACAATAAGAGGCGAAATCGATAAAGCGCTGGAGTTGGTCGGAAGCAAATCTGACCGCGCCGTTGCCCGCCTTCAAAGAATTCGAGACAAACTCAATCGTCACGGCGATAATCTTGAAATCGCATATGGGGCTACCCAGCTGATCGGATTGAGGGGCCGGGCAATCGACAACACGGTCGGAACCGGAGGCGATCTGGCACGCGCATTGAGTGCGGAAGTAGGAGCGCTTCAAAACCGAATCCGAAGGGGCGAACAGGATGTACGAAAATTCGGAGAGCGTCTCAAAAAACAAGCCGAAAAAACGGAAAAGCGCCTCACACGAGCCGAGGAAAGATTAAGGAAGTTTAAGGAAAAAGGTTTTAAAACTGAGGTCAGGCGCGACAGATTTTCCCTCGCTCAATTTAAAGCGCGAATGAAAGATAAAAAGGATCTTCTGGAGCGTAGAAGCCAGATTGCGCGACTGATGGCCCAAAGAAGCGGCTTGGGGACTGATGCGGAAGCCGATTTGCCCAAGCTTACCGATGCCACTGAAGACCAATCATCACCGTTTGGCGATGACACCCGATCTACAGAGAAGCTTCTGGCAAGACGCAAAGACACTCACGACGCTCAGGTAGCCGGTCAACCGGCAGCCGATTCGGGTGTCAGAAGAAAATCATCTCGGCAGACGCTTCAAGAGCAGATGAAAAAGACCCAAAGCCAGGTTAAGGAGGATGCCAGAATAAAGGCCCAGAGGGAAGCCGATAGGAAGGCCAGGGCTCGTGCCGTCGCAACGGCGGTTGACAAAAGAAAAACTATGATTGCCGAACTTAAAAAGCTTCAAGCACAGGGCATTGACGTTGATTTTGACGAGGGAATGAACTCCAGGGAGTTAGAGAAAATTCTGGCTGATGCCAGAAAACGGGCTGCGGGGTTGGAAAAAGAAAAAGCGGAAGAAGAGAAAGAAAAGGCTCGCAGAAAGGCTGAGGAAGACAAAAGGAACGAGGAGGAAAAAAGGCTTGCTGAAGCAAGACGTAAAAAAGAAGAGGAAGAAAAGAAGAAAAAAGCATTCCCCCGCACCTATACCGGTCAAGCAAAGCTATTGTACATGGCCCAGGCGGCCTATGGAAACATGGAGCAATACAGTCGGCCGCTGACAATTGCTGTGAAAATGACGCTGGATGGCGCCGGAAAAATCAATGGCACACTCGCCGGAAGTGCGGAATGCTGGTTTGACGAGAAAGGAAATTTTTTGAAATTTAAGGAGTCACACGCTGCAGATCCAATTACCGGAACTTACGCCAATGGGATCCTAAAACTGGGGAGCATCAAGGGAAATTACGATCAAAATGATGCCACGCTCAAGATTGATCATCAGGAAACCAAGTTTGTTGAAGGTAAAATCATTTTCCAGTCACTTAAAGGTACGCTAAAGCTGCCGCGTAAAAAATAGAGCACTGTTAGGTATGGTTAGGATTAATTATTTAAATGAAAAATTATAAATCAATTTTTAAAAATTTGAATTGGAATACGTTACGATATGGTTGTAGCGTTTTTTTGGGGGGATTTTTTCTTTGCTTAGGATTGTATTCGAAAACAGTTGCAGCCGAAAATGAAATCCCCATGGGAGCCGCCTACCAGGGGCCCAAGGCTGTCATTGCAGTGGGCGATTTCACCGTTCAGGTCCGTGAAGCGCCTGAAGATATCGGCGATGGTCTGCGAGAAATGCTGCAAACCGCTCTTTTTGAATCCAATCATTTTATCGTAGTGGATCGCTCCGATACAGCTGGCATCAGTGCTGAAAAGCTGCTTTCGGATTCGTTTTTAAAGGATGTGAATGCCATCCTGCAGCCGGGTCAGATGCATCCGGCCGAAATTCTGGTTTATGGCGCTGTAACGACGCTTGAAGGAGAAGGCTGCGGCTTGCGTTTAAAACTTCCCGGAGCAGCGGTTAAGGTTGGCGGCAAATATCACCATGCCAAAGTGGGTATCGATCTTCGCCTGGTGGATACGGCCAGCGGGAAAATACTGGCCGCCAAATCGGTGAATAGCTCTACGCTTTCGGCCTCATGCGAAGTGGGTGCGTCAAAGAACAATACCGACCTGCCGTTTAAACTAAAAGTGGTAAAAAATACGCCCCTTGAGCTGGCGATACGGGATTGCATTTACCGGGCCGTAATCAGTCTGCGTGCAATGATCCCCCAACGATTGTTTCGTTATAAAGAACCCTGATCTCTGGAGAAAGAAATGATGGCAACCGAATTCAATTCCATACACAGGAAGCTTCTAAATCGGAAAAAGGGCAACCGAAAAGGAGGTTCATAATGAACAAATGGCACTTTGGAATAAAATTGCTGGCGCTGATTTTAACTGTTTTTCTGGCGACACCTTTAAATCTGGTGGAAGTACTGGCCGCCGAATCTTCCACTAAAATTCAACATAAGCCCCCTGAAGACTACGTCCCCGGATTTCGGATAAATCTTGACGCCCAGATTAAAGATGATAACGGTCTGATTGTATCCCGTTGTTATTTCAAAGCCAAAGAAGCTAAAAACTTTGTATTCGTGGAGATGGCTCCCAAAGGGAATCCAACTTATCTCGCTTCCCTGCCGGCCCCCTGGGTAAACTCTGAAGAAATCCATTATGTAATCGTTGCCGTAAATAAACAGAAACAGGTCACACGCTCTCAGGTTTTTATCATCAAGGAAAGGGAGACCAAGGAGGCAACCTCCTGGAAGGAGCCGTCCGAGGTCAAAAATTATGATGTAGAGCTACCCGAAGAGACGGTAGTAGAATACGAGGGCACCAAAAAGGAGTTAAATCAAAAATATGCGGGAACACTTCCGCCTTGGCAAACGGCCGCAGCTGCTGGGTCCGTCATTGCCCTGTCAGAGCTTCCAACAGATGCCAAGCGACTCCCGGGATTTTATGACGATGTTAAAATAAAGGAAGTGCCGCCCGAAGAAAAATACGGATTAAAGGCACAAGAGCTTTACACCCAAGAACAGATTGAATCGGCCGGAAGCGCTGCAATTCTCTTAACCGAAAACGGTGTCACGAGTGGCGGAATCGTTGAAGCATCTGAGCCCGGCGGCGGGACTAACTGGGTGGCCGTTGGCGCAGGTGTTGCGGCTGGTGCCGCGGCGTTAGGATTAGCAGCGGCCGGTGGTGGTGGCGGTAGCAGTGGTGGCGGCAGCAGTGGTGGCGGCGGCGGTGGATCATCATCCGAGCCGCCGGAGAGTGTAACCGGAACCTGGAATTTTAGGATTCGATGTCAGGCAGTACCCGATACAACCATTATTTCCTTGGATATTCCCATAAATGAAGGCGCCGGAGGTGACTTCAGCGGCAGCGGCACGGGTACCGATACAACTGGTGATCAACTGAACATTACCATCTCAGGAAATTATAATGCCACCACAAGAGTGTTGCAGGGACAAATCGACACCTTAAATTTAACGAATCCAGGTCCGGCTAGAATCGATCTATTCAGCACAACCCTCACATCCAATGATACCGGCTGGATTCCCACAACTTGCACCCAAAATTGCGCCTGTGTTGGTGAAATACGCTTGGTCAAAATCAGCTAATCATAAAAAAGGGGAATCCAATTTTGATTGGATTCCCCTTTTGTCATTTTTAGAATTATAAGACACGCGCGCATTGATAATCTCAATCAAGAAGATTTACCGCGGGGTGCGCCTCAAAATCCTTTCCTTATTTTCACGGCCTTAAAAATTGATGGTGTAGCTGAATGAAAAACCGCCGGTTGGGGTTGGGGCAAAGTTTAGATTTTGGGCTTCGTCCCTGAGCCAGTCCGGCGCCCAGTCCTGAGTTTTAAGAAAGCGGTATCCCTGAATACCGGCAATGGCCACCATGGAAGCGGCAAACACATTTGCGGTCGTCTCATCGGAATAATTTTCAATGCCCTGGATGTCGCCCTGATAGCTATTTCCGCTTTTAGAATTTGTATGATGGATAAACCAGTAATCAAGGGCGTAAAATATGGGATTTAAAATATTCCAATACATCATTCCGCGGACGAAGTCGTCATTTTTATCGATACGGTCTACTTGAAGGATGATTTCGGCCCCGATCGCCTGGGTCACCAGACCGGCAGAGTTTACAATCAAACCGTCGGTATCACTGTTCGCTTCTTCCGTAAACGCCAGGGGTTGATTATAATTGCCCCGCTCCCAGTTCATGTCGGTGCCGGTCGCTTCCGCAGCCAGAAGATGGCCGCCTTCGTGAATCAAAAATGCGCTAGCGAAACCGGCCGAATACTTCAGGATGGAGATCATGTGGTCTTCAAAATCTCGGTATTCGGACCAGGCCGGGTTGACCGACAGCAAAGAGATGGTGAAAATCAGGACGCCCAAAAAGTGTAAGCGACCTCGCGGCAGTCGTTTAAAAATCTGATAGCGTCTCATATTTCAAAACTTCCAGTTCAAAACGATTTTCCTAATCTTTCGGAACCTTGCAACTGAAAAAGCCTGAATTAAGCGGGCAGCGGACAGGATTAATCCGGGGGTTCTTTCTGTATATTCGGTTGGCACCGCATAGAACTTTAGGGATAAATCTCCCTGAAACGGACAAAAGGGGAAAGACCAGAGGGTGGCACGCCTTTCAAAAGAAATAGAATCGAGTTTGGCTTTAAACGCTAAAAATACGGAAATAATAGGGAGTAGAAATAATAAAATTAAGACCGGTCGGTATATTAACTAATAGAAAAAATAATAGATAGGGTTTTAAGGAAATTTTTATTTTTCCAGCTGCTGGATATAAAAACGCAGCTGACTGACTGCCTGATCCAGAATGGCAGGGTCGCGGCTGGACGCATATAAGGCGGCGGCGCCGTTTAAAGCAATAATAATATAGTTGGCGATCTCTTTAAGATTCAGATCTGCTTTGAGCATTCCCTGCTGCTCGGCCTGCTCCAGCCAGGCGCACAGCAATCCGGCCAACTGGGTAAAGCCCTGCAAAAGACGCTTGCTCATGGCATCCGCTTGTCCGGACAGCTCAACCAACATGCTGTGGAAAAAACAGCCGCCCTCAAATACGTTATTTCCAAGCTTATTTTTGATATCGTTTTCGATAAGGGCCTGGATCCGTTCCAGGGGTTTGGCACCGGGTTCAATTCCCTCAAAAATAACCGCTTTCCAGATGGTTAAGGCCTCATCATAAACCGCATACCAGATATCCCTTTTGCTGGGAAAATGCCCGTAAAGCCCGCCTTTGGTCAGACCGGTGGCCTGCAGGATATCATTGATCGAGGTGTTGTAGTAGCCCTTTACACAAAAAAGCCGCAAGGATTTTTCAATGATATTTTGACGTGTCCGGGCACCTTTTGCAGACATAATTTCCTCTCTAAAAAATAATATACCAACCGGTCTTTATATATTTAGATCTATATTTAATGTCAATACTTTTTACGCCATAACAAGACCAGGATTTCATGAAATAAAGCAATGCTGCCTTTTTAAAATTTGAAACCCTTGATTTCGGTAATATTTACCTTGGGAAGTATGTTTTAAATTGACAAATGAACAACATTCTCCTAATGTGAGTCATTTAAAAAATTGAATCCATCACTAGTATAGCTACGAAGTTGGTTTTCCGACTGCGTTCGGGTTCGATTAAAATTCGCCAGGCCTCACCATTATTGTGTGAAAGCGGTAACCAACACTTTTGGGAACCGAAACACGACAATAAAGCAACGCCTGGTGTGGAGGAGTTGCAGGATTTAATCTTTTTATTCCTGGAAGGGAGGTATTCATGAAGAAAAAAGTATTGTGGGTTGGAATTCTGTTGGCCTTTATCCTGGCGATTCCATTTACAGCGGCTGCCGGTCCAAAAACCCCGGGTGTAACCGACACCGAGGTGGTCGTCGGTCTGACAACGCCGCTTTCCGGGCCCGCGGCCCTGTGGGGCAGCACCGCTCTGGGCGCCAAAGCATGGGCGGACCATATTAACGACCAGGGAGGGGTCCACGGCCGCAAAATCAAAGTTATTTTAAAAGACGACGGTTACAACCCCGCCAGAGCGCTGGCCAATCTACAGGAGATGAAAGGCAAAATTTTTGCCGTCTGCGGGCTGCTGGGAAGTGCGGTGGTCCACACCACCCGGGATTTTTTTCCCGAAAACAAGGTCCTGTTGATCAACGCTTACGGTAACACCCGTATGTGGCTGGAGTGGCCCAAAGAGAAACTGCGGTACGTATTTATCGCCTATCCGGACTATGAAGACGAGGGCGAGTGGCTGGCCAATTTTGCCGTGGAATGGCAGGGCAGCAAAAAATTGGCGGTCTTTTATCAGAATGACGATTTCGGGAAACTGGGCTATGTCGGTGTCAAAAAAGAGGTGAAAAGGCTGGCCGGCAAGGCTCAGCTGGCCGCGGCGGTACCCTATGAAGTGACAGATCGCTCGGTTAGCACGCATGCGCTCAAGCTGAAACAGTCGGGTGCGGACACCCTCATCCTCTATCCCTCCCCGACCCACGGCGCCAACATCATCAAAGAAACAGCCAAGGTCGGCTATCGGCCCAAAATCTTAACTTCCTTCCCTCTGGGCGACCCGATATTATACAAATTAGTCGGAGAGCTCTGGGAGGGGGTCTATCCCGCCCTGCCGGCCCACCTGGGAGCCATCGGCTTCGATCCGGAAACAGATCGCGCCCTGGCACAAATAAAGAAGGTCAATCCCAAGATCCCATCGGATAATTTCGCGGTATTTGGAGCGGCATCCATGATGCATCTGGTGGAGGGCCTCCAAAGAGCGGGCAGAAATTTGACAACGGACTCAATGATCAAAGCCATGGAAAGCATCAAGCGTTGGCAAGCCCCAGCGGGAGGCGGTGTCGTAACTTACGGGCCCGACCGCCGTCACGGCGTCAACGGCTCACGGCTAGCCCATGCTCAGCAAGGAAAGCACAAGCCCGTTACGGATTTCATACTCTACCCGCCCAGGTTTTAGCTGATGTCTTTACTGCAAGTAGATGATCTATCCATCAGCTTCGGCGGAATTACGGCCCTGTCTGAGGTAAGCCTGGAGGTTAAACCACAGGAAATCCTGGCGGTGATCGGGCCGAACGGTTCGGGTAAAACAACCCTTTTCAACTGTATCTCGGGCGTATATAAGCCGAACGAGGGCCAGGTTAATTTTGAGGGGGGAAGCCTGCTGGGGCTTTCCCCCGATTCTGTTGCCCAGAGGGGTGTTGCCCGCACGTTTCAAAATCTGCGCTTATTCCTTCATATGACCGTCCTGGACAACCTGCTTCTGGGCCGGCACATCCATTTCCGCAAAAATCCATTGCACGCTTTTTTGCGGATACGGAAAGAAGAGCTGAACCACCGCAAGCTGGTGGAAGAGATCATCGAATTCCTGGATCTCCAGCAATATCGCCAGGCCCGGGTTTCTGACTGTCCCTATGGTGTTCAAAAACGCGTCGAGCTGGGTCGCGCTCTGGCTATAGAACCGCGCCTGCTCCTGCTGGATGAACCCATCGCCGGTCTGACCTCCGAAGAAAAGGAAGAGACGGCCTACCGGATTACCGAGATCCACGGCAAATACAAGGTCGCCATTCTCCTGGTGGAACATGATCTCAGGATCGCTTCCAGGCTGGCGGACCGCATGATCGCCCTGGATTATGGCGTCAAAATCGCCCAGGGCACCCCGGAACAGGTGCAACAAACCCCCGAGGTTATCCAGGCGTATCTGGGGGAAGACTAAAAGTGGTTTCAAAGCCCCATATGAGGCCCAATAGCTGCGTTGCCCCGCAAATTGAAATGCTCACGTACTAGCGTGTACGCTCCGCTTTAAATTTGCGGGGCGCCTTGCTCTTGAACCTCATATGGGGCTTTGAAACCACTTTATAATAATTCGGATTGCGGAGGCAGCGACCACCTGCGAAGCGGGTGGCTCGGATTTTAACGCCATAGGCGGTAAAGGCGGGGCGCGAAGCGACTCAATCGTTGAGAACAACGCG
>JASFIU010000134.1:0-10272 GCA_050122495.1 Desulfobacterales bacterium
TCAGCTACCCGGCCCTGTTGACGATCTACCGCAAGACCGGCGGTTATCCCCGTAAAATCATAAATTTGTGCCATCACTGCGTTCTGACGATGATCGTCCAAAATCGATCCACCGTCGGCTATCGCCTGGTCCGCTCGTGCATCAAACGAATTTTTCCCAAGGAACCGGTTCGATGGAAACGTGCCGTTGCAACGACAGGGATCGCGGTATTTGCCGCGACCATACTTCTGGCTTTCCAGATACCGGATCAATTGAAAACCCTTTTGCCGGAGAAGATCACCGCGAAATTGAGCGGATTGCAGCAAGTCGAAGAACCTGATGCAAACCAGCCGGGCATCAGTTCTGAAACCGTCGATGACACTGATACCGGGGAGACAGCGGACAGCGGGGCGCCGGTTGAAATTCCGGCTGCAATTGAAACCGAATCGGCCCCGACCGAGCTTGCGGAAACGGTTCCCCGGGAGGCGGCGGCTGATTCAGAGACGCAAGTCGCATCGATTGCGGAGACCCCGGTGGAGTCAATAGAATCAGCTCCGGTTGAGCAGACCGAGGTGCAGGATCCGGAAGCAGCCGCCCAGATGCTCGGCGACATCAAATTAAAATCCAACGAGACATTATCACGTGTCATCCAGAGGGTCTATGGCCGTTACACCTCAAAATATTTTCGTCTCTTAATCCTGGCCAATCCCGATATTGACGACCCGGACAGGGTGGAAATCGGACAGACCATCCATTTACCGGCCATCCCGGCACAGGTGCCGCCCAAAAAAGAGAGGGTCTGGTGGATTCTTATTGCAGAAAAGGACACCCTTGAAGCGGCTTATGATTATTTGCGGGCTTACCCGGAGAACGCCCCGCCGGCAAGGCTGATCCCCTACTGGACCAGCCAATCCGGCAACCGTTTTGCGGTTGTTCTAAAAGAATATTTTTATGATGAAGCTGCGGCGCACCAGCAGTTAAGGGATATGCCGCTGGAACTGTCATCGAGGGGAACGGTTTCAACCCTCTGGGATGAAAACACGGTTTATTTCGCAAACCCCTTTACGGGCCGCAAGAAAGAGTTAAAAGTGCCTAAAGTGAACTAAAATGCATAAAGTGACTAAAGCTAAGGCGTCGCTGCGCTCCATCTTTTATATTAAATAGGATCAGATGCGAACTCCCGCTTCTTTTAGCGGGAAGATGGGGTTTTGAAATCGCTTCTAAGTGAAAATAATATCAAACCAATAAACAACAGTGAGATAAAAATTGAAAGCACGAAAAAAATTAGGCGAGATCCTGGTTGAAGGTGGGTTACTGACCCAAGAGCAGCTCGAAAAAGCGCTGCCCTATCAAAAGAAGAGCAATTTGAAACTGGGGCAGTTTTTAGTTCGAGAAGGCATCGTCAGTGAGTCTCAGATAGTGGACCTGGTCTCCAGTCAGCTTAAGTTGGAAAAATACAGACCGGACCGCTTTACTGTGGATGTCGGGCTGGCCCAGCTGCTGCCGCCCGAGATTGCCCATAAAAACCAGGCCGCACCACTGAAACAGAGCGGGCTTTTGCTGACGGTCGCCATGACCGACCCCCTCGATATCAATGCTTTGGACACCATCGAAGTGTACACCAACTGCGAAGTCGAAGCGGTTATTTGCACCGAACAACATCTCAACCAGCTATTGACTACGATTTACGGCACCTTCGCCGGTATCGGCGGTGTGCTTGAAGACATGGAAGAGATGGAAATCGATAAAAGCTCCGAGAAAACAACCACCCTCGATGATGTTGAGGTCAGCTCGCTGCAAGGCATGGCCGAAGAAGCGCCGGTGGTTCGGTTGGTGAACTCGATTCTCTCCCAGGGCGTTCGCGAAGGGGCCAGCGACATTCATATCAGCCCTGAAAAAAACTTTGTTCAGGTGCGTTTTCGATTGGACGGCAAACTGCATGAAGTCCCGGCGCCGCCCAAACATATGTTTTTGCCGATCATATCGCGATTAAAAATTTTGGCCAATATGGATATCGCCGTTTCCAGAATTCCTCAGGATGGACGCTTTACCGTTAAAATGAAAAACAAGGACATCAATATCCGGGCGGCAACCATTCCGTCCATTCATGGA
Organism: Desulfobacterales bacterium; assembly: GCA_050122495.1. Classification (GTDB taxonomy): domain Bacteria; phylum Desulfobacterota; class Desulfobacteria; order Desulfobacterales; family JAHEIW01; genus JAHEIW01. Next base: position 2,092 of record JASFIU010000134.1, read on the forward strand.
GAAAACATGGTGCTGCGTCTGTTGGACACCAGCAACAGCATTTATTCCCTGGAGCGGCTGGGTATGTCCGATCGGGATCGCAAGCGGATAGAAAAGATGGTCATCAAACCTCACGGTCTGATCCTGAGCACCGGCCCGACCGGGAGTGGTAAAAGTACCAGTCTGTACTCCATTCTAAAAAAGATCAATCAGCCCGACATTCATATTATAACGGTGGAAGACCCCGTGGAGTATCGCATCGAGAAGATCCGCCAGGTGCAATTAAACCGTAAAGCCGGCATGACATTTGCCAGCGGAATGCGTTCCATCCTGCGCCAGGATCCGGATGTGATCATGGTGGGTGAGATTCGCGACTTTGAAACGGCCTCCCTTGCCGTTCAGGCCTCCCTGACCGGTCATATGGTTTTCAGCACCCTGCATACCAATGATGCCGCCGGCGCCATTACGCGATTTATTGACATGGGAATCGAGCCATTCCTCGTCTCCTCGACAATGTCGGTATCCTTTGCGCAACGGCTGGTTCGAAAAGTCTGCCCGAATTGCATGGCACCCTACAACCCCTCCAAGGAAGTATTGAAAGCCTGGAGCATCAACAAGCCGGACGGTGCAAATTTCGTACAGGGAAAAGGCTGTTTTAATTGCATGCATACCGGCTACAAGGGCCGCACGGGTGTGTACGAGGTGCTCGTCATTGACGACAAGATCCAGGATCTGATCTTGAAGAGACGATCCTCACATGAAATCCATCAGACGGCTCTAAAGTCCGGAAAATTTACATCTTTAAGAGACAACGCAGCCGAAAAAGCCATTAAGGGCATCACTACCCTCGAGGAGGCGGCATCGGCGGTGTTGTTGTAAAACTGGTTTCAGGTGTCAGGTTTCAGGTGTCAGGAAAATACAGAGGCCAGAGAATAGATGACAGTAGACCAAGGCCAGAATGTTTTCTGTTTACCTCCATCTGAATTCTGTCATTTGTTAGCTGACACCTGACACCCGAAACCTGACACCTTTTATTTAAACTAGTTTAAATAACCAGAGGTTACCATGCCAAAATTTTCTTACCAGGCCATTACCGAAACCGGAGCCACCACCTCCGGTGAAATAGAAGCGGACTCCCTGGAAGTTGCCAACAACATGCTGGCTTCACGGGGTTATATCCCCACCCGGGTAAAAGCGGAACAGCCGGCTTTAAGCGGACTGCAGATGTCTGCGATCCGGGAACAACTCTCCCCGGTAAAAGCGCCTGACCTGATTCTGTTTACCAAACAGTTTAAAACCATGATCAATGCCGGCGTCAATATGATGAACATGCTGGAAATCCTCGAAGAGCAGACCGAAAATCCCAAGCTGCGGAGAATTCTCGGCAAGATGCATCAGGATATAAAAGAAGGCGCCAGTTTGTATGAGGCTTTCAGCAAACACCCGAAGGTCTTTTCGCCCTTATACTGCAGTATGATTCAGGCCGGTGAGGCCAGTGGGGCGCTGCCGGAGGTGCTCGAGCGCCTGATTTACATAATTGAACACGAGCACCAGGTTAAAGCTGATATTAAATCCGCAATGACCTATCCCGTCATCGTGGTGGTATTTCTGTTTACTGCGTTTCTGGTCCTGATTACCCAGGTCATTCCCAAATTCGTTAATATTTTTAACAATGCCGGCTTGGACCTGCCCCTGCCGACCCAGATCTGTCTGCTCATTTATGAGTTTTTATCTAATTACTGGTATCTGCTAATCGGCGGAACAGTTGTGGCCGTTTTGTTTGTTTATTACTACTTAAAAACCAAACAGGGCAAACTGGTTCGGGACACCATTCTGATGCAGGTGCCATTGATCGGACCCCTGTTTGTGAAAAGTGCGATATCCCGCTTTGCCAGCATTTTTTCAATTCTGCAGGCCAGCGGCGTGGATGTGCTCGATTCGATGGATATCTTATCCGGCACCATCGGCAATGCTGCGATTGGCGGCGAGCTGGAAAGCATTAAAGACAGCCTGGCGGAAGGCCGCGGTATCGCCGGCCCCCTGGGACAGGCGAAATATTTTACCCCTATGCTGATCAATATGGTGGCCATCGGCGAGGAGTCCGGCAACCTGGAAAACATGCTGCGGGATGTGGCCGAACACTACGATACGGAAGTTGAATATTCGATGAAAAAACTATCCGAGGCGATCGGTCCGCTGCTCACAGTCGGGCTGGCAGCGGTCGTCGGCTTTTTTGCTCTGGCGATCTTTTTACCGATGTGGGACCTGACGTTGATGGCGAAGTAAAATATCCAGGTTTCAGGTGTCAGTGTTCAGGTGTCAGGAAAATACAGAGAGCAGCCTGCGGCGAGCTCATCGGCTGTGAGCCCTTCGATCGTGAGCTCAGGGTCGAACGACTCATGGCCGAACGGCTAGGCCGAGTTGAGTATAGAAAGCAGATGATAGAAGACCAACAGCAGACTATTTTCCGCTATCTGTCATTAGACTTCTGCCAGCTTTTATCTGACACCTGAAACCTGAAACCCATTTTTTTAAAAATGAAGCAATCTCGTTTTTACATAAGCCTTTATATCATTATTCCATTTATTATCACAGGGTTGACCATTCTGGCCGGTATCATTTCCTTCCGGTTGACCAAATACAGTTTGGAGCAGGGGTCAGACCCCGCCCAGCCGGTTTTCTGGTTTATCATTTTGGTCGGCATTCTGACATTTGTCATCGGATTTGCCCTGGTGCGCTTTATTTTAAAACCGGTTGAACAATTTGTCGAAAAAGCGGTAAAGCTGGCTTCGATTTCAGGCAATTCGACCGATCAAAGAAAAGAATGGTCGGTGAATAAAATTGAACAGTTTACCACCGTGTTTGATCGGGTAACATCGGTGCTCAGCCGAATGGATGCCCGTCATTTTTTCCCACAAATTATCGGCGAAAGCCTGGCCATGCGGGGTCTTTTGAGCCTGATTAAAAAAGTGGCCCCGACCGACTCGACCGTGCTCATTCTCGGTGAGAGCGGAACCGGCAAGGAGTTGGTGGCCACCAGTATCTACGAAAATTGCCTGCGCAAAGACAAGCCCTTCATTAAACTTAATTGCGCCGCCATCCCAACGGAATTGCTGGAAAGCGAGTTGTTCGGACATGAAAAAGGCGCCTTTACCGGTGCGACAAAATTCAAGCCCGGTAAATTTGACATGGCCAATTCCGGAATCCTTTTTTTGGATGAAATCGGCGACATGCCTTTAAACCTGCAGTCTAAAATCCTGCGGGTAATCCAGGAAAAAGAGTTTTACCGCGTGGGCGGGAGCAACACCATCAAAGTGGACGTCCGCTTTATTGCATCCACCAATCAAAATCTTGAAAAATTGGTCCAGGAAGGCAAATTTCGAGAAGATCTATATTACCGCTTGAATGTGTTTACCCTGCATTTGCCGCCATTGCGGGAACGCAAAGAGGACATCCCGCTCCTGGTCGAATACTTTCTGCATAATCTGCCGAAAAAGGTTGAAATATCTTCAGTGGCCCTGCAGATGATCATGGCCTACACCTGGCCGGGTAATATTCGGGAACTCAAAAATGTTATTGAAAGCGCGGCGGTGATTGCTGAAGATGGTTTCATTGAGCCCGCTCAGCTGCCTGGTCAGATCACGGGTGCATTCAACACCGATACCAAAGAAGTTTCATTACCGGTTAACTTACCCCTGGATGAACGCATCAATGAAATCGAAAAAAGTATGATCATCGAAGCCTTGCGAAAAACCGGTGGCGTTCAAGTGCGAGCCACAGAACTGCTCGGGATTAATCAGCGCAGCCTGTGGCATCGTATCAAAAAACACAAAATCGATGTAAAAAGCATAAAAAGCAACGAAATATGATGTTTCGGCTAATCATTTATCAACAAATTGTGTAGAATTTGGCTTTTAAGACCCTCTAAATAAATAGACCATTTTGAAGAATCTTTTTTATCATACTGAAATAATTAACTATTATATCGATATTGATTTGGCGTAGATTTCTGGCATCAAAAATGCATAATTTGTAATCAAATTTTTTGCTTAGCGCAGAATTAAAATATTCAAGAGAGGAAGGATAGATCATGAAAACATCTAAATTCATGCAGAATCAGGAAGGTTTCACGCTGGTTGAGATTATTGCCGTCTTGATTATTCTGGGAATACTGGCAGCCGTGGCGGTGCCCCGCTACATCGACCTGGAAGCCAACGCCAGACAACGCGCCATCGATGCTGGAATATCGGAACTCAACGGTCGCGAGAGTTTAACCTGGGCCGACGCAAAAATTTCCATTACGGGTTATAGCGATGACGCAACCCTGTTCCCGACGGTCAATTATACTCTTGGCAATGATTATGGTTGGGGGGTCGGCGGAGCGGCTGCGCGCCCGACCGTTCCAAATGGGGCGAACATACTCGTGTTCCGCGGCACCACAGAAGTGACAATCACTCGATCCGAGTCGACAGCATCGCAACCCGCGACGTGGGCCCGCTAGTCGTAAAGACTGCGACAAAAAGAATGGACGCAAGGCCATTCATTCTTTGTATCAGAGCCTATGCTAAAGTATAGTCAGCTCGAGAAAGGTTTCACGTTAGTTGAGATCATTGCCGTGATGGTTATTTTAAGCGTTATCGCGGCTGTCGCTATACCACGCTACATGAGCCTCGATGAAAGCGCCCGCCAACGCGCTATCGATGCTGGAATTGCGGAACTTAACGGCCGTGAAACTTTAACATGGTCCAACCTGAAGATAACCCTTACCGGTTATACTGACGACGCCGCTCTGTTTCTTCTTTTGGACACCACTCTGGGCAACGATTACAGCTGGGAGGGCGGACCTCCTGACGAAACCGGCGGTAGACTCAAGTTTAGAGAAAGCATCGAAGTTACTTTGTCCCGTAAGGAATCCAATGATATTGAGCCCGGCCACTGGTCAAGGTAAATTTGCCGGTAACTCACAGGTAATTAAAAATCAGTTTCACAAAAAAGCAGCGCTGAAGCGCTGCTTTTTTATTGCAAAAAGGTTGTATAACCAAAGAAATCGCTCTGTCAGCGACCTTTTGTTCTTGCCGCGGTCAGTTCCTGTGTTATATTGCAGAATATGATAAGTGCCTAAAGTGAGCTAAAATGAACTAAAGTGCCTAAAGTTGAAAACCGCTTAGCGCAGAACAACAACCTGAGAGGATAAACGTATGAAACTGGCAGTCAGTGGGAAAGGCGGTGTTGGAAAGACAACATTTTCCGCATTAATGATTCGAACCCTCAATGATGAAGGCAAGCGCGTACTGGCCATTGATGCGGATCCGGATGCCAATCTGGCCGCCGGCATCGGTGTTTCCGATGCCGACAAAGTGGTGCCGATATCGGAGATGGAAGACCTTATATTCGAAAGAACCGGTGCCAAACCCGGCAGCATCGGCGGTTATTTTAAACTCAACCCCAAGGTGGACGATTTGCCGGATGCGGTCTCGGTCAGCTTTGAGCAGATCAAGCTGATGCGGCTGGGGGGTATAAAAAAAGGGGGCGCCGGCTGTATCTGCCCGGAAAGTGCCCTGCTCCGGGCGCTGGTCATGCATATCGTTCTGGCACGCGATGAAGTCGTGGTGATGGATATGGAGGCCGGCATCGAGCATTTGGGCCGGGCAACGGCAAAGGCGGTCGACAAACTCATCGTGGTGGTGGAGCCGGGTCGGCGCAGCATCGATACCGCCGAACATATCCGCACGTTGGCCGGGGATATTGGATTGGAGCACATCGCGGTGGTCGGCAATAAGGTGCGCAACGCAAAAGATGAAAAATTTTTAAAAACCCACTTAAACGACCTCGAATTCCTTGGCTTTCTGCCCTATGACGAGGCGCTGATCGAAGCGGATCTAAACGGCCTCTCACCTTTTGATGTAGACTCACCGTCAAAGGCTCAGGTAAAGTCCATGATCTCCAGACTCTAATGGCAAAACGCAGAAAACATTCCTTCCGGGCAAAGCATTATCCCCGCAGGAAACCCAAAACGCCCCATTTAAAAGCGGGTGCCGATGCCAGGCTCCGTAAAACCTTTAGCGAAATCGGCGTGCCCGAAAATCCCCCGTTCACACCGGACGCCTTTCAAACCCGGGCTCTGGCAGCAATCGAACACAGCGACTGCCTGGTGACGGCACCAACCGGTGCCGGTAAAACCTGGATCGCCGAACGTGCGATCGACCGCATTCACGCCGGCAATGGGAAATCCTGGTACGCCTGCCCGCTAAAAGCGCTGAGCAATGCCAAATACGCCGAATTTTGTGCCATTTTCGGCCGGCAGCATGTCGGCATCCTAACCGGAGATCGCAAAGAAAACCCGGATGCATCCATCATCGTGGGAACCACCGAGATTCTGCGGAATCAGCTCTATGATGCCATGCACCGGGGCGAAGTCCTGGCGACCGATTTTGTCGTTCTGGACGAAGCCCATTTTTTAGGAGATGCAGATCGGGGGGTGGTCTGGGAAGAAATCATGATTTATCTGCCGGCACGTATCCCGCTCTTATTGCTCTCCGCAACCATCGGCAACGCCGATCAAATTGCAAGCTGGCTTTCATCGATCCGGTCATCGCGCTGCGAGGTTATCAAAGAAACCAAAAGACCGGTCCCGCTGATTCCCCTTTTTCTGCATCCTTCCGGGACCCTGTTGCCGTTAACCGAGCCCGCCAAGACCTCCGGGAAAGAAACGCTATCCAAAAAGGTTAATCATTTTATAAAGGCCAAACACGGAAAACAACGCCGATTAAGCCGCGAACTACCCCCATTTGATCAGGTGTTGCGGGTATTAAAAAGATTTCACCTGCTGCCGGCTCTATTTTTCCTGAAATCGCGGGCGGATTGTGACCGGGCGCTGGAGCTGTGTCGCCAGGGACTCCCGATTGATCCCGACCGCAAAGCCAGGCTTGAGGAGCGGATTGAGCCCTATGCCTATCAGAGCCGACATATCTTTAGCCACCGTCAGCGCTGGATTCTTGAAAATCTGGCAATCGGATCCCACCATGCCGGCCAGCTCCCGGGCTGGAAATTGATTCTGGAGCAATTGATGACCGAAGGTCTGCTGGACGCGGTGTTTGCCACGTCCACCGTAGCAGCCGGGGTGAATTTTCCTGCCCGCACAGTCGTCTTTCTCAACTCAGACCGATTTAACGGAACCCAGTTTCTGCCCCTGGACGCAACCGAGTTTCATCAGATGACCGGCCGGGCCGGTCGCAGAGGCATGGATAATATTGGTTTTGCGCTGCTGCTGCCCAGTAAATTCATGGATGTGCGCCTAATGGCAAGACTGTTTCACTCAAGCGCTCTGGATGTCGTCAGCCAGATCAGAATTAATTTTTCGATGGTACTGAATTTACTGCTGTCCCACAATCCGGATCAAATCAAAGATTTGCTCAAGCGGTCGTTTGCCGCATATTTAACCCGCAAAGCCACGCAAAAGAAAACCCGCAAAGGCAGCCCCCAGAGCCTGTGGAGGGATTTTTTGGGACATCTCCATTTTCTAAAGGAAACCGGTTATGTCACCGATGCGGGTGAGCTGACTGCAGACGGCAAATGGGCCAGCCAGCTGCGGGTTGACCAGCCCCTTATGATTGCAGAAGGATTCCGCCGCGGTATCCTGCCGATATCCGAACCACACCTTCTGGCAGCCATCATCGCTGCATTTGTCAATGAGCGCGAATCCGATGCGAAAATACCTAAACGAAGGGTCCCCAAAGCACTATTGAATGCCTTCAACCAGGTCATCAGGGGCTTAAGGCCGTTTGCAAGGCATATGCTCGACCAGGGATTCGAGGCGCGGCCTTTGCTTCTAAGGCCGGTTGTTGCCATTTACGCCTGGGCGATCGGGGAACCATGGGAAAAAGTAGGCTCCCTGGCCGAAATGGAGGAAGGCGATCTGGTCATGCTGATCCTCAGAACCGCGGACAATTTGCGTCACATCCGCGCCCTCAAAGCAGTCTTTCCCGAAGCTGCCGAAACAGCCGCCAAATCGATTGAGCTGATCTCAAGGGAACCGGTGGTCTATGAACCGTAGATTCGTAAACAAGGTTTCAGGTTTCAGGTGTCAGGTGTCAGGTGACGGGCCTCCCCGTTGTGTGTAAACCGTCAGTCGTTTGTTGTCCGTGGTCAGTTGTTTTTTTACAACGGGCAACAAACCACTAACAACTAACCTAATTTGACTAT
>JASFIU010000135.1:0-10223 GCA_050122495.1 Desulfobacterales bacterium
ATAATTCCATCGGTGTAAAGTAAGATCCGATCTTCCGGCTTAAGCGCAAAGTGAATATTTTTAAACTGAATATCTTCAAATTGCCCCAGAATGGTTCCTTTTTCACGAAATTCATAGATTTTTTTCTCTGCCGCGCGCCACAAAAGCAGCGGCATATGACCCGCACCGGCGTAAACCATATTTTTTTCTTCGATATCAAGGAAAAGGTATCCGGCGGTGACAAAATCGCTTTCAAGTTTTCCGCATAAGGCCTGGTTTATTCCATCAAGCACTTCGGCCGGATTGGCGGCCCGGGCGGTATTGGATGCAAACGCAATTTTGACCATTGAACTAATCAGCGATGCCGGCACCCCGTGGCCGGAGACATCGGCAACAAGTATCCCCAAGCGGTTTTTATCTACTTTGGCGAAATCGTAAAAATCGCCCGCCACGGATGCCACCGGGACATATCGGGCAGCCAGGCTAAGACCCTCTATATGAATGGATTCATCCGGCAGAATAAAAGATTGAATCTGGCGCGCCGTTTCAAGCTCCCGAGAAATAGCAATTAGTTCTTTTTCATTTTGAAATAACCGATGCGCGACAGCATAACCCAGGCAGCCAATAAAAATGATAAGGCCCAATCCCTCAAGGTAGGAGATCTCGGTTCCTTTTTTCAGCAAAGGGGCAATATTTTGGATTAAGCCCATCGCTGCAAGAAGAAAAAAACCAAACCTTAACACTTTTAATTCACGACTCCATAGCAGGGTCGGTTGAAAAAAATTGGACAATACGACCACAATACCGATGATGACCATAATATTGTTGGCAGTCCATGCTGCGTGAGGTTTCTGTAAGTAGACACCGACTAAAATGGCGGTAATTGAGAAAACAATTTGGATCTGCCACAGTCGCCGAATAGAGGATTTCCAACCCTTTCCCAGAAACTGCTCGGAAAAAAACCATGCAGGGATGGGAACGAGATAGGTGATAAACCAGGCCATATAACTCCAGACCGGTAAAGGTATGTCAAAGAGAAACTCAAATGCCCTGGTACGGGCCCCGTATAGAAAACATAACATTCCAAAAGAGATCAGGGATAGATCATTCGCTTTCCAGCGCAAAAGGGACAGGGCAATCAATGCAAGGCCGATAATTGACAAAAGCGTCCCAAAGATGATTTCATAAATGTCCTGGCGAGCCAAATCCACGGAATCCTTTCTTTGCGGATTTATCGGAAGTTGTTCCGCAGGTGTTACCGATCTCGTCAGGACAATTTGTCCATTCGTTGTATTTTCGGTAGCATGCTGAGTGGAAGGGAAACAAAAGAAGTTGATTAAAATGACAAATACACACAATTTGCCGATTAATATGCGCATTGTATAACACCAAACACTGCTATTGCTGCTTGAGAAATCCTCTAACCTGAGAAAGGCTTTCCGGGGCTGCAATCAAAAGATGATCGTTGATGCGTTGCCCGTCCAGGTATTCATTGAGGTGAAATTCACTACCGTCAATTTTGCAGATTTTTCCGCCGGCGGCTTCGACGATCACCCGGGCTGCTGCCAGCCCCTGAAAAGATTCATTGGCGATGATCGCTGCATCGGCGCGCCCCATGGCCACATAACAAATATGAGCTGAGGCGCATCCCAGGGATCGAACCTTACCGGGAAACGTCGATTGGTAATTTTGATGAAATCGAGAATAGGTTAACAAAAGGCTTTCATCATCAATCAGTCCTGCAGCTGATACCCTGATTTTATCATTTCCCCAGTAAGCATCTTTGCTGGCACGCGCGTGGAATAAATCGCCGGTAACGGGCATGTAAAACACACCAAATATCGGCCAGAAATTTTCCAACAACGCAATCGACATACCCCAGATGGGTATGCCGCCCTGAAAATTGGCCACGCCTTCCAATGGATCAAATATCCACAGGTAGCGTTTTTCGCCATGGGAGTAATCTTCATTTACCTCGCCAAAGCGAAACATCTGATGCTCTGGGAATTGCTGATTTAGTCGATCTTGAAACACATCGGTAAGTTGGTTTTCAGCCTCGGTAACCACACTCTCGTCAAATTTGAGATGGGATTTGCCTTTACCGTAATAGGCCATCGCCTTTTCGCCGGCCTGGTGGATGACATCCATCGCAAATTCGCTTAACTTATCAATTCCAGGGGCCATAGCACCTCCTTTAATAGAAAACTATGGTGTCTTGTGCGTAATGTTTGGTGATTGTTGTTTAGCATGGAAGCTTCCAAACACCAAATACAAAATACAAAACGCTTAAAGCTGTCTTGAGAATAGTAAGTCACGTTTAAAAAGTGACTAACGTGAGCCAAGGATGTTGGCCTCACGCAAAGTCGCCAAGTTTTTTAATTTAAATTATCATTCTTTGCAGCTTTGCGCCTTTGCGTGAGCAATAATATTAAAATGGACAGGATTCCTCAACTTTTGTCACTCTACTTAGCGGTTAATCCTTTGTAATCTTTACCACGACTAAGGTGACATCATCTTCGGGAGGGCGGTCTCCTAAAAAAACATTAAATTCGTTGAAACTGGATGTCAATATTTCCCGGGCCGTGGCCCCGGGATTCTGGCGAATGATTTGATGGATCGGCTCTTTGCCGAACATTTCGCCTTTCGGATTGCGCGCTTCCCAGAGTCCGTCTGATCCCAGTACGATGATCTGACCCGTTTTCAGGCCGGTTTTTTGGAATTGTTCGTAGCGCCCATTAATATCCACGCCCAGGGCGGTACCGGCACCGCGCAGATCTTCAAAGGTGTCGGTTGGGGGATCATATAAAATAGCCGGATCATGGCCGGCACGCACCCAATAAAGACACATGTCCGAAGTGTCAATCGTCAGATAAAACAGGGTCATAAAACTGCCTGATTCCCCGAAATCCCGGGTCATCTGACGGTTAACGTCTGATACAATATCCGCAAGATTGCCGGCTAACGAGGATCGTTGTCTGAGAAATGCCCTGCCGGTCGCCATCATCAGCGCGGACGGAATGCCGTGACCGGACACATCGCCGATAACCACGGTGAAACCGCCGGGCTGTGTTTCACGGGTGTCCAGGAAATCATAATAATCCCCCCCGGTCTCATCGCAGTAAACAATGGTGGCTGCAATATCCAGGCCTTCGACCTCCGGGCTCTTTTGGGGTAAAAGGGTTTGCTGAACTTCCTGGGCCAGATATAGAGATTGCCGGATCTGATCCCGTTCGATGAGACCTTCGGTCATCTCATTGAAGCCATCCCCCAGAACACCGAGTTCATCATTGGAAACCACCCGTACTTTTTGCTTGAAGTGCCCTTTCCTTACGCGTTGGACCAGCACCATCATATCGACAATCGGTTGAATAATCGATTTGCCGGAAAGAACATTCAACCTGGCGCCAACAAATACAAAAATAATTCCAAGGACGATTGAAAAAATTAGGAACCCCCGACCAAATTCAGCCGCCGAAATGTCGGTCCCTTCCATCTCCCATAAAATAAATCCAAGGGTACCGACCAGAATAAGCATCGGCGCAAGCGTGCCGACGCCATAAAGTATCCGGATTCTTCGAAGAATTGAAAATTTTACGGTTCCTGCAATCATTGCCAGCTTACCTTCGGGAAATAGAATTCGAATCAGCCGCCTTCTACTATAGGCTTCCACGAGATAAAATGAAATAATGGCGGAAATATAGCCGACCATGAAGCCGCGGAACACCACAAAAAAACTGATCCGTACCGGTGCATCTCTAAATACGATGAAAAATATGCCTAGCAGGGCGGTTAAACCGATCCACATGGCAAAGTTGACCAGGCCAATTATAACAGGTAAATTCAATAGCCGGCGTTTTGCCTTTTCCTCCAGTGCGGCTTCAATTTCCCAGCCCCGACGCATGCGGTTTATTACTTCAGCAATCGGATGCTGGACCAAATATTGGAGCGTAACTCCGATACAAATCACGAGGGGATAAAAAGAAAGAATCGCCAACCATCCGCCGGCCAACAGAAATGCCTTCTGGATTTTAAAAAATTCAAGCGGGGTGAAAAGATTCAGCAGGGCAATGATCAAGAAACCTAAAAGATTTGCGCCGACATTTCGAATATAAAGTTCAATCAGATGGATTTTCTGAAAAGAAGAATCCAGCGTGGTATTCAAGCTCGGTTTCCTTTCTGCCGGGGAGCCTCGTCCCTTGATTAGATGTGGCCTCAAAACCCTATCTAAACGTGTTCCCGGTATGGTGCAGGGTTTTTAGTGGTTGTCAAAAAACGTTTTGCTATTTAAACGTTTTTCTATAACCACTTATGCCGCAATTCCGTATTTGTGAACCTTATTGAAAAAAGCGGTGAAATCAAAATAACCGGTCAAATCAAAAGGATCAAGAGGAAATGAACAATATGGCTTGACTGCTATCGAAGAAGTGTTATTGAATTACTAAATTAATTCATAATACGTACACGATGAGGAGGGATTCACATGGGCTCACAAACGCCTACCCGGGAGGAAGCGCTTGCGCTTTTGAGGCAGTACAACAAAAACGAAGGCCTGGTAAAACACGCGATGGCGGTGGAAGGCGTCATGCGCTACATCGCCCGCAAGCGGGGTGAGGACGAGGAGAAATGGGGTGTCGTCGGCCTGATTCATGACCTGGACTATGAGCAGTTTCCGGATCAGCACTGTAAAAAAACCGAGGAAATTCTCAAAGAAAATGACTGGCCCGAAGAGTATATCCGCGCGGCGGTAAGCCACGGCTGGGGAATTTGCACCGATGTCAAGCCTGAATCGGATATGGAAAAAGTTCTGTATGCCATCGACGAGCTCACCGGTCTGGTGGTCACCTCGGCCCTGGTGCGGCCCTCCAAAAGTGTAATGGATATGAAGGCCAAGTCCGTTAAAAAGAAATGGAAGCAAAAGCAGTTCGCCGCCGGCGTGGATCGCTCTATTATTGAAAGGGGCGCCGAGATGCTGGGTGTGGAACTTGGCGAGCTGATCACCGATACCATCATGGGCATGCGCGAGGTGGCCGAAGAAATCGGCTTGAAAGGAAATGTAGAATAAAATTCACCGCAGAGACGCAGAGGCCGCAGAGATATTTTTTCTTTTTGCTTTCCGTTGAGAGGACGGAAAGCAAAAAACAATCAGCCTATGGCAAAACACTTTTTGTACATACATAGCCTTTCTGGCATGAAGCGACACGTCTCGAATATATACTTTTATTAAAAATATGCTCAAAACAAATTTACGGAGCTTTTTTTAGTTTTCCGCCTCTCAGCGGAAAACTAAAAGAACCCTTCTCTGCGCCCTCTGCGTCTCTGCGGTGAACAAAATCAAATCAATCATCCGGCCTTAGCTTACCGCGGTAAAGCGAAAAGAAAATCCCACAAATACATAGACAGGAAGAGACCATAAACATTACTTTTATGCTTTTTATCAACATGGGATAATATTCCGGCGTTATTTGAGCCCGGCCGATAAATAGAGAAAATATCAACGTTACAATTCCCATGCTCATCATCTGGCCCAGAAGCCGCATCGTCCCCACCGAAGCTGAAGCAATTCCGTAAAAGCGTTTGTCCACTGAACTCATAATGGCATTCATGTTGGGTGATGAGAACAGGGCAAAGCCCAATCCGAGTACTAACAGACAGGCAATGATATACATCAGCACCGTTTGATTATTCAGCAAGATTAGAAGCAACAATCCCAGCGCGGTGAGGCCCATCCCCAGGGAGGAAATTACTCGCGGCTCGACTCTGTCGGAAAGCCTGCCCGCCAGGGGAGAAAAAACTGCCATCATGATCGGTGTAAAAACCAGCACCGTCCCGGCACCCTGGGGTGTTAGACCTTTTATGTATTGCAGATATAGACTCAGCAAAAATCCCACCGCAAACGTGGCACTGTAATTAATTAAAGCCGCCAGACAGGAAAATGCAAACGTGCGGTTGTTAATGAACAGGTGGACCTCAAAGACCGGGGCCGTTATGATTGTTTCCCACTTAACAAACGCTACAAACCCAGCAAGGCCGGTTAATATCAAAATGACACTCAGGGTGGTCGGCAATATTGAAATACCGTACATAAAAGCAAAAATGGCGGTGGCGTAAATGATGGAGCCGGTCAAGTCGAATTTTTCGCCCTCTGCACCCGTCCATTCGCCTTTTAGCTTAAAACGGGTCAGCAATACAATCACCACGCCGAAAGGGATATTGATCAAAAAAATACTTCGCCAGCTAAAATGATGGACGATAAACCCCCCAAAAAAGGGACCACAGGATAATCCGATGTAAACAGCCGCAACAGCAATCCCCAGGACTTTGCCCCGTTCCTGGGGCGGATACACGGACATCAATATGGCCATACTGGTGGCAAAGCACATCGCACTACTGGCCCCTTGAAAAATTCGAAAAAAGATCAACATCGGTGCTGATACAGAAATAGCAGAAAGAAAAGAGGTGATGGTAAAAAGACTCATTCCGATCATGAAGATCTTCTTCCGGCCGAAAATATCAGCCAACTTACCAAAAGGCACCAGGGCCACAGCAGCAGCCAACAGATAGGAGGTGGCGATCCAGCTTAATAATACCGCATCGGTTTTGAACTCTTTTCCAATCACCGGCAGCGCAATATTGATCGAAGACATCATAAATGGGGTAATGAAAGAACTTAGTGATGCGATTGTCAGGGCGGTTAATTTGGCGGCTCTATCATTCATCGAAATGTAATCTCCGAACTCCTGCTGGATTATGATTCAATCTACATTTCATAAAATCTTTCAACAGTCAATTAGATAGAATCTGCTTGACCGGAATGCCACCTGGTGGTATCGGCCATGAGATATAATATAACGCCGTCGTGGATCATGGCCCTATTTTCATTACAAGGGTTTTTTTATCTAATTCGGTAAATAGCGTTATAGACAGACCGTACAGGAATGGAGGTAACCCGCAATGGAGCACTTAAGAATAGAAGATATCAAAGAATTTTCGACCGAAAAACGGATACGAAAAAAGCTGTTGGGTTCTGAAAAAATCGTTGCCGAGTTTGTGTGCTATGAACCCGGCCAGGGCACCCCGGAACATGTTCACCCCAAACAGGATGAGATTTTCTAGGTTGTCGAGGGTAGAGGCATCATGACCGTAGATGGTGTGGAAATTCCCATGGAACCGACAAGCCTTATTCTCGTAAAAGCGCGTGAAAAGCATGGCGTCAAGACGCTGCCCGGCAGCCGTCTGGTCATGATGTTCACCAAAGCACCTGCATCAACCAAATCCGCAAAATAATATACGGTGCCATAAAGACCGAAGATGTATCTTGGATAATTTTGTTCCTTTAATACGCCTTCTTCCTTTTCTATAATTTTTCTAGGATAACACCCTGGAATTGCTAATTATTACCTTGACCCCGCCTGTTACCCTGTGGTACCCAATAGTCGGTCTCATGGAAGCCTGGAACAATTTCCTGTTATGTGTCTAAAACCACTTTCCCTAACTCCGCTCAGACTTTTTTCAGCGATAATTCTTATTGTTGCTCGCCGTTGATCTCAGGCCATAGACCCATCGGTTTGTTTCAGATGATTTTTCATTAAAATGATAAAAAAATTACCCCTTTAAATAAATAAAACCCTTAACTCCTGGATCATTGATGATTACTTGAGGGCCGTATGGCCAACCTTACCCAGCTGCACCGCAGCCGGGTGGTGGATGCGCCCATCCGGCGCCAGCTGATCAGGTTAATAAAAACTGTTGAAGCTCTTGATAGTTTGTAACAGATATGGAATGAAAGTGAAAAATGTGATGCGCATTAATTCGCACTCAAAGTGAAAGGAGGAATATCATGCGAATCGCTGTAATGGGGACGGGAGGAACGGGTGGCTATTTTGGAGGGCTTTTGGCCCGGGCCGGCGAAGATGTAACGTTTATCGCGCGCGGGGACCATTTAGCGGCAATTCGAAAGAACGGTCTTGCCATAAAATCCGTTTTATCCGGTGATTTTAGCATTTCCGCCAACGCCACGGATAATACCGGTGATATGAGTCCGGTCGACTTTGTCCTATTCTGCGTCAAGGCTTACGATAATGCTGCGGCAGCCGACCAGATCCGTCCTTTAATCGGGCCGGAAACAGTCGTTCTTTCGGTGCAAAACGGCATCGACAATGAGCAACAGATTGGAGACGTGATCGGGCCTGAACACATTATGGGTTGTGTCTCCTATGTGTCTTCAACAATCGAGTCTCCCGGTGTTATTGCTCAAACGGGTGGGCCCGGACAAATAGTTTTCGGAGAGATGCAAGGTGGTACCAGCGCCCGGACCGAAGCCCTCCAAAGCGCATTACAAAATGCCGGTATCACAGCTGAAGTACATACGGATATTCAGGCTGCTTTATGGCAAAAATTTATCGGAATCTGCGGCGTAAACGGAGTTACCGCCCTTACACGGCTGCCCCTGGGAGAAATTCTGGCATGCCAAGAAACGCGAGATTTGATGAGAGGCACCATGCAGGAGGTCGAAGCGGTGGCACGGGCAAACGGTGCGAATTTACCAAAGGGCAGTGCTGATCAATCAATGGACGTTTTCAGCGGCATGGGGCCATCGGTGCGGGGCTCGATGTACTACGACCTGGCCGCCGGCCGGCGCCTGGAGCTGGAAGTCCTGAATGGAGCCGTCGTGCGCCTCGGAGTCGAGCATGGGATCCCAACGCCGATTAATTTTTCCATATATGCCGCCTTGAAACCATATCTGAACGGACAGCCTGCTTCATCTTGATCGGATGTAATTTTTATGGAAATCTTTACGCACAATTAGAGCGATTAAGGATAAAGAAAAGTGAATTACAAGCACCTTAAGTTGCGAATTGAAAATCGAGTCGGCTGGATAGAGTACAACCGTCCACCGATTAATTCCTTTAACTGGGAAATGCTGCAGCTGGCGATGGGACCTTCTGGCCGAGCAAATTTGCGGCTCGGCCAAAAAGTCCTCGTAATTCTATAGGGTATTTTAGCTTAATTAAGATTTAGCTGATTTTAATAACGATAAAACCGGAATTCGGTCTTTTCACCAGCAGCTGAACTTTATCGTCTTTTTCAACTTCGGTGCGCAGTTCCGGAACGCTCGTGACCGGTTTGCGGTTGACCTCTTTTACCAGATCCCCCTGGCGTACTCCGGCTTCATCCGCTTTGCTACCGGGCTCGACACCGACAACCAGTACGCCTTTCTCGGTTTCCGAATGACCGAAGCGTTTGGCCGTTTCCGGTGTGGCTTCTGCAATCCGGATCCCTAATTTTTCGCTGTCTTCCGGTTCACGCTGTGCCAATGGTCCTGAATCATCGCGTTTGGCGATCTCCACATTTACCGTTTTCTCTTTTCCATCCCTTAGCAGGGTAATGGTCGTCTTTTTCCCCACTTCTATATCGGCGATGGTTTTGGTCAAATCGCGACTCGATTCGATGGATTTACCGTCAACTTCGGTAATCACATCATTGGCTTTAATACCGGCTTTGTCGGCAGGATCGTCTTCAAAAACCTGGGCGACCAGAACACCCTTTTTGTCTTTGATCCCGTAATATTCGGCTAATTCCGGGGAAAGATCCTGAATGCTGACACCCAGCCAGCCGCGGGTGACGGAACCATGTGCCTGGAGCTGGTCAACGATTCCCTGGGCCATGTTAACAGGAATGGCAAAACCGATGCCCTGACCGTTTGCGACAATAGCAGTGTTGATGCCGACCACCTCGCCGTTCATATTCAAAAGCGGTCCGCCACTGTTGCCGGGATTAATGGAAGCATCGGTTTGAATAAAATCGTCATAGGGTCCGGAACCAAGGGCCCGACCCTTGGCGCTGACGATGCCCGCAGTTACGGTCTGCTCAAGCCCGAAGGGGCTGCCAACGGCCACCACCCAGCTGCCCACCGTTAGATCATCCGAATCTCCCAGTTTCAGGGGGACCAGATCTGAGGCATCTTTTATGCGGATAAGCGCCAGATCCGTATTGGGATCGCGACCCACCAGTTCGGCTTCAAATTCCCGATCATCAGCCAGTTTGACCTTTATCTGATCAGCATTTTCGATCACATGATTGTTGGTAACGATATAGCCGGCCTTGTCGATGATAAATCCGGAACCCAGGCTCCGTTGTTTGAAATCCCGCGAGGGACCTTCATTTCGATGCGGGCCAAAAAAATCACGGAAGCGGTCCGAATCACCAAAGGGATTCTTCTGTCCGAAAGGATTGCCGAAGAAATG
>JASFIU010000136.1:0-10207 GCA_050122495.1 Desulfobacterales bacterium
GATGTTGTCAAAGATTCCGAGAATTTTCAAGACGACCAAGAGGCGCCGGAGCGTGAAACAGCTTCCGCTCCTTTACAGACCTAGACCATTCAATTAGACGAGTCGTTGCGATATGTGTTTTCTGAAGCCTTTCGTTCAGACAGCGTCTCTGATAATAATCAGCGGATTTATGTTTATAGAGACGGACAGGCGCTTACGGTGATTGATGGCGTCATTTCAAACAGCACGGGGACGCGCTTTGACCTTTACAAGGATCTGTTGCTGTATCGGTCTCGTGAGGAGCTTGCCGAAAGGCTATCGGATCTGGGGGTCGATATTTCTGTATCCAGTTTGGGAAAATTTGAAGGGCAACCTGCTTTTGTGGTTGGGGCCGAATATCCGGATGAGACGCCTCCGCAAGTATGGATCGATATCAAAACGTTTCAACCCTTGCGCATGATCATCCCTAGCGGCAGGGCTTCATTCAACACCGATTTATTGGAAATCAGATATTCACAATGGCAAAAAATCGGAAAAATTTGGTATCCGATGCGGATTGCGTTTATTCAGGATGGCGAAACGGTCCGGACGATTGAGGTTAACGATTATCAGGTTGACGCGGTGTTTTCAAAAGACGTATTTGACATTGCGCGTCTGAAATTGGAGTATCACCAACCTGTTCAAACACCGGATCCTCCGGCGGAGAGCGATGGCTTAAGCGAAGTTCAAAAAACCATCGAGAGATTTAAGAAAATATTTGAATAAGCGTTGCCAGTTGAAATTTGTGCTCTGCTTTCCGAATTTAATATTGCAATTTGTTACGATATTTGAGACATTATATGGGTAACTAGATGTCACTTCTGTGAAACTGACCTTTAGAAAGGCAGGCAACATTTTCAAAATTTGCACAATCCAAAAATTACGAGTTACCGTCAATGAAAGGCCCTGTGGGCATCGCACCAAGGGCTTTTTCTCTTTTGTAGGCCATGTATCGAGCCCGTTAAATGCGACCGCGATTCATCTGACAGATCAATAAACGATTAACACGAACTGACAGAGAGGAGACGATGGGGAAGGACACGAAATATATTTTTGTTACCGGTGGTGTGCTTTCATCTCTGGGTAAAGGGCTTGCATCCGCCGCGATCGGCGCGTTGCTTGAAAGCCGGGGCCTGACCGTGACCATTCAAAAACTGGATCCCTATATAAATGTGGATCCGGGAACGATGAATCCCTTTCAGCACGGTGAGGTGTTTGTGACCGACGACGGTACCGAAACCGACCTTGATCTGGGACACTATGAACGCTTCACCCACGCTAAAATGGGTAAAGATAATAACTTTACCACCGGTAAAATTTATCATTCCGTCATTACCAAAGAGCGTAAAGGGGAATACCTGGGCGGAACCGTTCAGGTTATTCCTCACATCACAGATGAAATCAAAACCAGTATCAAAATGGCTGCCGACAATGTTGATGTTGTCATCGTCGAAATTGGCGGCACCATCGGTGACATCGAAAGCCTGCCATTTCTAGAGGCGATCCGGCAATTTAGAGCGGATGTCGGCAAGGTCAATTCGCTTTATATTCATCTGACCCTTGTGCCCTACATTGGCACCGCCGGGGAGGTCAAAACCAAACCGACCCAGCATAGTGTTAAAGAGCTGAGAAGTATCGGCATCCAGCCCGACATTCTTCTATGCCGCACCGACAGGTTTCTATCCAAGGATATCAAAGCCAAAATTGCCCTTTTTTGCAATGTCAGCATTGATGAAGTTATCACCGCAAAAGATGTGGATCATATTTACGAGGTTCCCCTCATCTTTCATCAAGAAGGTTTGGATGACAAAATTATTGAGTTGCTCAATATCTGGACGCGCAAGCCGCAACTGGAAAATTGGGAGGAACTCATCCATAAAATCAAGGCTCCCAAACATTCGGTTACCATTGCGGTGGTTGGGAAATATGTTGATCTGACCGAATCATATAAAAGTCTGAATGAGGCGCTGTATCATGGCGGGATTGCCAACGATTGTCAGGTCAATCTGCAGTTCGTCGATTCCGAGAAACTGGACAGTGGAACATGCAATCAAATGCTGGCCGATGCTGACGGGATTCTGGTGCCCGGGGGATTTGGGGAACGCGGCATTGAAGGGAAAATATGCGCTGCTAATTTTGCCCGGGTCAACAAAGTACCGTATTTTGGAATTTGTTTAGGCATGCAAATTGCCGTTATCGAATTTGCTCGCCATGTGGTGGGTCTGGAAAATGCAAACAGTTCGGAGTTTGATCAAAATACACCCTATCCGGTAATTTATCTGATGCGTGAGTGGTTTGATGAAAGGAGTCAGACTGTCCAGAAACGTGATGATTTATCAGATAAAGGCGCCACCATGCGACTGGGCGCTTACAGCTGCCATCTTGAAAACAATTCAGTGGCCTCAAAAGCATATCAAGAAGCGGATATTTCCGAGCGGCATCGCCACCGCTATGAATTTAACAACGAGTTTTTGGATCGATTGAAGGAGAAAGGGATGATCTTCAGTGGTACTTCACCCAACGGTGAACTGGTGGAGATTATCGAACTCGCTGATCATCCGTGGTTTCTTGGATGTCAATTCCATCCGGAGTTTAAATCGAGGCCGATGCAGCCGCATCCGCTATTTCGAGATTTTATTGAAGCTTCCCTGAAGAATTCTCAACATCAAAACCACCCGTGAGGTTCAACCCCCGGAATTTCTACCTGAAATATCGCTATCGATTCGCCTTCGCCTGAATACCCGGCCCCCAGCGGTGGACTGCGGTGAGCCTCATTTTATGCTTCGGTTCGCACTTTTGTTGGTAAATGCCTTCATGGTCTGCTGGGCGCACTCCGGGCAGTAACTGGATGTGATATCCAGTTTGGCTTTCTCATGAATAAATTGCTCAACCTCAACCCAATCACCTTTGCCGGGATCTGTTTGACGGTCATCTCTGATTTTTTTACACACGCAACACATCGGAAGAATGTTTTGATAAATTTTTATTTTGCGTGATAGCTCTCTTTTTTCCAGACAATGATTAACCCGGTAAAGCAGTTCGGCGGATTCGCAGGGTTTAAGCAAATAATCGTCGGCCTCTTGCCGCAAGGCTTCAATGGCGGATTTCATATCGCCATAGCCGGTAAGAATTAGCACCATGGTGTCGACATTTAATGTTTTGGTTTTTTTCAAGACCTGAATCCCATCGGTATCTTCCATGACCAGGTCGGTGATTACCAGATCAAAATTGTTGTCCTGTAGCATTTGCAGGGCCTTATCCCCGCTATCGGCTTTGGCCACCTCAAAACCCTGGCTTTCAAGATCCGCTCCAATGCCCTCCAGGATATAGGGGTCATCATCGACAATCAAAATGCGGTATTTTTCCATAATTATCTATCCTCTCAAGGTCGACGGGTAATTTGAAGCAGGGGGGCATTGAACAGGAGTTGGTCTGGAAACAACATAACACGCTTTTTTAAATTATGAAACATTTTCATGTTTCCAGAAGGTTATACCGGCTGATAAGGCGCGAAAGGTAGGTTCTTTGAATACTCATTTGCTTGGCCGCCAAACTGCGGTTGCCACCGGTATGTCTTAAATTCAACGCAATGAACTCCTTTTTAAACATATCCGTCGCTTCTTTTAGCGTTAACCCTACTTTCATACCCGGATAACTCGGCTTGGAGGCAAATTGAGGCAAGTCTTCAGGCAAAATATCCCGGCCGTTTCCCATGACGACGGCTCTTTCAATGGCGTTTTTCATTTCCCGAACATTGCCGGGCCAATCATATTGAAGCATGGCATGCATCGCCTTTTTGGATATCTTCAGGTGCGTCATGCCCCGCTCGCGCTTAAAATTATTTAAAAAATAGTCCGCCAGTAAAGGGATATCTTCTTTTCGCTCCCTGACGGGAGGCATTTGAATTTGAACAACATTGAGGCGGTAATAAAGGTCTTCGCGAAATCGGTTTTCACTGACATCTTCGACGATATTTCGATTGGTCGCGGCGATAACACGGACATCCACCGGGATTGATTTATTACCGCCGACACGGTAAAAAACCCCTTCCTGCAAAATACGAAGCAGTTTGGATTGCATACCTGGGCTCATCTCGCCAATTTCATCAAGAAAAATGGTGCCTTTGTCTGCTAGTTCAAATTTTCCGATCTTGCGGCCGGTGGCGCCGGTATAAGCGCCTTTCTCATGGCCGAAAAGCTCATCTTCCAGCAACGACTCTGGCAAAGCGGCACAATTAAGTACAATCATCGGCTCATCTTTTCTTACCCCGACCCGGTGGATCAGGCGCGCAAGCAACTCTTTGCCGGTACCGCTCTCTCCTAAGATTAAGGTACTGGCTTTTGAATTGGCGACTTTGACAGCATCGCTGATGACCTTGCGCAGCGCCGGACTTTCACCGACCAATTCATATTTAAGATCCAGTTCTTCTTTGAGGTCCCTGATTTCTTTTTTATCGTGCTCGATTTTGCGCGCATTGCCGATCCCCACCGCGGCAAGCTCGGCAAAAACAGACAAAATTTTTAGATCTGCATCGGTGATAGCGCTGCCGTCGGCTTTGTCTATAATTTCAACCACCCCGATTGTCTCCCCCCGGACTTTCATCGGAACACAGGCAATCGAGCGGGTTTCAAACCCGATGCTTTCGCTGATTTCCTTATACCAGCGCGGATCCTTTGAAACATTGGGGATGAGCAGGGGCTCGCCCGTCTGAGCGACATGCCCCGCGATGCCTTGACCCAGATCGATTTCGAACTGTTTAACATCATCTTTTTTTTCGCCGGTAGCCACTTTAAAATATAGCTTTTGAGTCTTGGGATCCAAAAGCAGCAACGAACTGGCTTTTGCATCCATCATCCGTGTGGCCGTTTCAATAATCAGCTCAAGAAGCTGGTCCAGATCCTGAACCGACGAAACCCAGGTGGAGATTTCCTTCAAACGGTCAATAGAAATATCGGTATTCTTCAAATTGTTATCCATTTTTATACACTCTTAACTGCCAATTCTATGATTAAGCTCACTTGCATCAAGTCGATTTTGGCTAATGATCTTTAAAATCATCCGTTGTGATATTAATTATTATTTTAATAACAATATGTTATATTTTATTTGGGTGCGGTTTGATCGTTGGAAGTCCTCAAAGAGAATCCCTGCAAGCGCATTTTCACTTTAGTGTACAAATTATAGCATACTCCGGATTGATGTCAATTTTAATAACGCTTATTGTGCACTTTTTTTAATATATTTTGATTTTAGCCTTGAAATCGTTTCCTGTTCCCAGCGGGCCGTGTATTTAAGGAAATTCTTCATGCCGCCGTACCAGGGATATTTTACCCAGAAATAAACCCCAAAAAAGTCAAAATAGGCCAACTGGGTGACCTTGGTTTTCTCGTCAAGAGCCCCAACCGCATCCAGTTGAATATAGCCGTAATGAAATCTTTGGCCGCATTCTTCCGGATTTAAAAGCACAAAATCCATTCGATATTGCGCCGCTGAAAGTGTGGTTTGCCATCGAAATTTTGCCCGGGGCCGATGACCATGAAGATCTTCACTGAAAAGATCTTCAGTGACCACGACATTGCCGCGACGGCTGAGCATCCGGTGGGATTTGATGAATTTATTGGTTAACAAAAAATCATTATCAAAATCCGTCTTAAACTTCCAGAAAACATCGATGGGGGCATCGACCAGATAGACCAGTTTATATCCGGCGCCGCTCTGCCGTTGTGGCTCGAGCTCGAAAATAAACGCTCTGCCTTCAAGAAGCCCTTTTTTGTCCGGCATGGCGGTCAGCGGTTCCGATGCCAAGACAGTAATTTCAAGGAATAGGAGGGCAATAAAGACCCACATAATTTGGCGAAAGGACATTGGCGGTCTCAAAGCAGAGGGATCGTGGGTTGGTATTATCGTTAGCCGATTGTTATTTTATTAAAAGCCGAAGGCATGGGTTGCGGCAATTTAAGTTTTAACCTGCGATACGATGAATTCACCCACCTTTTCAGCGGACCTTCCAAACAGCTCCTGGACTTCAATGAGTTCAAGCAAGTCATCTTCCCAGGTGATGCTGTTTTCCTGAACAATATTTTGGATGTGTTCGTATTTTCCGCCCAGGGCCTTGATTTTGGCACCCAGTGGGATTTTTTCTTTAAAAGTAACATGCAATAAGACCAGATGTTCGATAATACTGGGTGAACTCGGTGACCCGGAAAGGATCGGTATAACCACGAGGCTGCGCTCGTCTTTGCGCCCTTTGCCGATATATACATTACCCTGCCTGACAATGATGCGTTTGGTTCCTTTCAATTTGGCATCACTTTCAACCCGGGAAGGGATCTTCTTTACAGCGCCTCTTTTGACGACAACATTTATGGTGGTTTCAGCGATCGGTTCTCCCAGAAGATTTAATCCTTCTATCCGATAGAGAATTGAACCGGTGATGTCATGGACAATATCCTGTAAATTTTTCAGAACGATAATGTTGTTGGCGGTAAGCTGTGAAATGCTGAAGTTTTCCGCTGTCAGGGCATCAAATAAAATTCCCTCTATGCGTTCACTGATCCGGCTGGTTCCAACCGTGACGGTTTTCGCCTGGTGTTTGATGGCATCCACCGGGCGAGCCAGATAGTTAATCGCCCCCCCCAGGCATTTAAACATCTCATTGAGCATATTGGTGGCGGTACCCTTCTGGCTAAAATCCAGTTCAAAGTCAGACACCGGTAATCTTCCGGATAAATATTTGAGTAGAAGCGTCAAATCCGAGGTGGCGTCGAAGCCGATCGCAGAAGGAAATTGTTTCTTCGCTTTTTTTCTTCTGAATTCATTATCAAAATGGGCCACCTTTTCCTGGAACGGTTTTTCAAGAATGATTTCGTAGATATCCAATCCGTCCTGGGCATAGGCCTCAATTGTGTTTTGCAGGTCATCGTGGAATCGGTATAAAAATCGCGAGCCGCTATGGATGGCCAGGGCGGCATAATATCCCCAAATATGGCCGACGAGCGTGTTTAAAATGGGGGCCAGATGCTCTTGAACCGGCGGGATTTGAAAAACATCGGCCGCATAAGGGAAAAAACGGTCTTCGCCCTCGTTGGTGATAACGACCGGCGTGGCCTTGTGGGCTTTGAAAATGGCCGTATCCTTTATGATATCGCCGATAACCGTGTTTCTTGAACCTGCGGCGCACACAATGATCAGCGGCTCTGATGACAGATCAATGTGTTTTTTGTCCTCCACATAATCTGAGGAGATGGTTTTATAGCAAAGTTCGCTGAGCTTGATCCGAATTTCATCTGCAGCCGCCTTGTTCGGTCCGCTGCCGACTGCCGCCCAGTAAGTTTTGGTCACTGCCAGCTTCTGGGCGGAATTTTTGATGGACTCTCCCAAGGCGAGCACTTTGCGCATCTGGGACGGAAGCGCCAGCAGACGCCGCGTTTCCGCATCTACAAATGCGTCGTCGCGGCGGTCTTTTAATCGGGCGATATAAAGGCCCAAAAGGGCCCCGGCCACGATCTGGGAATAAAAGGCTTTGGTGGAAGCCACTGACATTTCGATATCGCGACCGCTGCTGGTATACATAACCCCGTTGACTTTAAAGGTGATGTCCGAATCGCGACGGTTGACGATGGCCAGGGTGTAGGCGCCGCGTTCTTTGACCATGTCAACGGTGCGGTTGGTGTCGGTGGTGGTTCCGGATTGACTGATGGCAACAACCAGGGTGTCGGCCATGGCATTTTCGGCATCATTTTCGTTTAATTGAAAACCGCTGAACTCTGAGGCTTTGGTGGCTTTGATCTGAACGGAAGGGTTATCCAGATAATAATTCAGGGTATTGGCACACACCAATGCGGCCACCCCGGCAGTGCCCTGCCCGATAAAAAAGATGCGCTTAATTTGATCCGCGATCAGCGCTTCTTGCAGGGACTTCGGAATAATGGTTTCATCCAGCACCACCGTATACCGGGATGGATCTTCCCCTTTGAGCTTCCAGCGGTTCTGCAGCGTTTTTTCAACCGAATCCGGAGATTCCGAGATTTCTTTTAAAAAGTAATGCGGAAAATTTTGGCGATCGATATCCCGTGACGTAATTTGGGTAAATTTAATGTCATTTTCGCCAAGATCTAACGGTGTTCCGTCATAATACTGAGCCTTGATACCATCCAATCCCCCGGTGCTCATCTGGTCCAGAATAAAAATCTGACCCTGGGTCTGCCCGTGTTTGCCTTCAACGGTTTTCTCGCCATCCAGTTTCAGGTAAGCAGGGGTTTCTTCGACAAAACCGTAGACCTCAGAGCTGGGAATGTAGTGTTCGTCCGCGATTCCGACAAATATGGCCTGTCCGCTGCCTTTTTGGGCTAGAAACAGCTTCCCGGGAGCCAGATCCGTATGCATGGATATGGCATGGGATCCTTCAAATTCGTTTACCGCCAGCCGAAAGGCCTCCTCAACTATATGGCCCTGTTGGACGTATTGTTGAATTTTGAGCGGAATGATCTTCGTGTCGGTGGTGATGTCGCTGTGAATCCGGTCTCCATTGCCTTCAAATTGAGACCTAAGCTCTTGAAAGTTATCGATATCGCCGTTGAGACAGGTATGAATAATGGCGCAATTCGGGGCCTTTTTTCCGGTGATCTGATTGTCTACTGGATGACAATTTGCTTCCGTGATGGCACCCACCGACGCCCAGCGCGTATGGGCCGCCACCGTGTCAAATGCGGCGGGGATTGTGACCAGAATTTGCAGAACCGGATCATTTGCAATTTGCTGGCGCAGGTATTGAACGTTGTCTCCCAGGCTTCCGATTTCCAGGGCAATTTTGTAGGTCACCGCAACAGCCACCTGCTTTTTCCCATCCGGGTTTGTCGACGGCCGGCAGTTGATTCCGCCGTTGATCAGCGGGTCTGGCTCACAGCGATCCTTAAATTGATCCTGTATACCGGCCTGTGCGAGGGCCGCTTCAAATTTTTGGAATTCAGGTGGGTCATAAATAAACATAATGGAAATTCCCGCCGAATCTCTGCCCCTGACTTCCAGCCGGTCAATGCTGTTGAGCACGGCATTGATTTTTTTAAATATGCTGACCCCTGTCAGAGATGGCGCTTCAGGATGGTGGGTCAAAAAATTTTGTATTTTTTTTATATTGGGAAGAATGTCGTTTTTGAGGCTCCAGGCGATATCCCTGAGTTTTTCGAGACGAAGCGAAATCAGGTCCACGTGTTCGGATGAAAGGCGGCCCATCTGCTCGACCAGCAGGTCGGTTTCAGTTTGAATGACAGCCCCCAATCGATCGGCCAGCTGTTCCAGCCGGTTTTGCGCTTCTTCATCTGAAAACACCGCAAAGAACTGGGTATCTGTTTTGAGGGCTTGAACCCGGCGCCATAAAGCATCGATATTTTCGCTGCCGCCCAAATAGCCATCCTGCCACTTGCCGGTTTGCTGACAGGACGGATACCCGCAGGACTCAATCTGTCGGACCATTTCGGCTAACGCGTCACCCTTAAAATTGTGACGCGCCTTGGGTTTGCTTTTAAAGGTGACAATTCCGGCAATGCCACAACAAAGCATGGTTTGGCTGCACGGGAAAAAAACAATAGATCCACTGGGAACCCGGTCCACAAATTTTCCAATATACACCCTGGCCCCCAGAACCCATCGGGCCTGGGTAATGCAGTAGCGGCAAAAATGACGAACTCGTTTTAAAAGCAACGGCATCTTGACTTTAAACAACGATCTCATTTCGAATTCTTTTTATCCTTTTCAGCAGTTGATGAGCGTCCTATATTCAGCCCAAAATAATATTATCGCCTATCGCCTATCTGGGGTCAAGTGTTCTATAAGGTATAGGTTTCAGGTTTCAGGTGTCAGGTGTCAGAAGGCAGAAGGCAGAAGTGGTTGCGAAATTCAGATTGCGTGAAGAATGCTGAGGTCCTTTTAAAATTAGATGCTGTAGGATAGTGGCCTTCGGAACAGTGGATTATGGGCTATAGGCCTGACACCTGAACACTGACACCTGAAACCTTATTTGAGGGGTGTTCCGGGGGCGACTTCTTTTTCCAGAGTTGCCAGGGTGGGGCCGGAATCGTCGACAGCGGCAACCACCATCCCGTTGGAAACGACTCCCATGAGTTTGGCGGGCCTTAGATTGGCGACAATGATGACCTGTTTGCCGATCAATTCTTCAGCCGTATACTTTTCA
>JASFIU010000137.1:0-10160 GCA_050122495.1 Desulfobacterales bacterium
AAAACCATCTTATCTAACCATCTCGTCAAAACTTGTCAATAAAAAAGTAAAAAGTTTGCCCGGCCGATCTGCTTGTCATATCAAAATCAGTATTAGAATCCATCTCAAAAAGGTGTATCAGGGTTCAGGGCAAGGCGCAAACCGATTCGAAAGCGGAGCATACACGTTAGTATGTGAGCATTTTGAATCGGGTTGCAACGCCGCCATGGACACTTAGACGCCTTTTTGAGATGGATTCTAAATGGCCAACAGGACCTGCTCAATCGTGCTTTTCATTTCCGCTGTGGTCAAATTCGTGCGCGCTGCAACGTCAGCCGCTTTCTGGGTCAGGATGCAACGGAGGGCATTATTTTCGGCCACCGGATCCAGCACCTCGATGCTCTGCAGAAGACCCTTTTCATCTGCTTGGTAATGGTGACAGATCAGCCCGCCCGGGGATTCGAGGGCTGCAAGGCCTTCACGACCCATCGCATCCGGGAAGGCGCGACAGGATTCCCCGATCAACTTTTCTTCATCGCAAAGCGCACCAAATTTTTCCGCGGCCTGGAATAATTCCACCAAAAGGAACCAGAACGCGGCCGAAACATCGAAGCGGGGTAAAGGTCCCGTGTCCACCAGGAGGCGCTGCCGCTCCGCTTCGGCCAAGGGCGATGAAAGCACCTCATCCCCATTTAGGCGGGCCAGGGGGCCCACAAAAAATAACTGAGAATGAGAAAGGCCCTCTATCCCCACCTGAGCTTTCAGGCTGGTGCCCCCCGGCTGTTCTTTGATATAGGCGAAGGGCGCATAAGACCAGGGCTCCCTGTGAAAACCGATTTTTTGAAAGAGCATGTCCGCTAAAAACCGATCCGCCTCACCTCCGGTTCCATTTCGCAACACAATGGCGTTATCGTCATTTGAAAACGACATGAAGAACATGGGATCGAAGGGAAGCGCTGCCAGATCGGACAGTCGGCTGCCCTTACCCAGGATTTCTTTTCGAAGAAAATCACCCAGACCGGAAGTGAATTTTAGAGTCGATCTGGCGATTTGCGACAGACGTTCGAGATGATCTGCATTCAGCGGCTGACTCATGCCGCCGGCGACAGCCGATATGGGGTGATCCGATCGTCCCCCCAGAATAGCGGTGGCCTCCTGCGAAATGGAGACATGCCGCATGATGTCATCGAGGATATGGGGAGAGGACGGCAGTCCGTTCGGCAGACCGGCCGGTGACAAAGGCCCTGACAGGGGATTAATCCAGAAGGAGAGCAGGCAATAAAATTTCTTTAGATGATTTTCGATGAAAAGGGTTTGAAGAAGGGCCTCTCGCATATTCAGGGCGACGGGAGGCGGATCCACACCAAAAAGGCTGTCCAGGGCCATAGCGGAGACCAGGTGATGGGCCGGCGACAGAATCGATAGAATCTGGGGAAGTTCTTCAACGGGTCGTCCCCGGCACATACCGGTGATATTTCGTGGAGCGGTTATCTGAAAATAGACCCGGGGATGCTCGCCGTTCTGATGAATACTGACCCGGGCCGGTTCTTCCAACCATCTTAAGGCATCAAAGATTGTTTCTCTCACCTTGCGTTTTCCCTTCTACCCGAAGACAAGAGGATGCACTGGCTCGCAATGGTATAGCGATAAAAGGTTCCGGCCAGGTCGACAAACTGATCCGCTGTCGCTGCAAGATCGTCGGGATTGTCCGAATCGAAGGTGGAACTGACGGCCGATACCATTTTGGCGCCGGGGTCCAGGACGGCATCGGTTTTTCCGAAGCAGCCCCGACAGGGAAGACCGGCGGCGGGGCACACACCGCCGCATCCCCCGCGGGTAACAATCCCCAGACAGAAGTATCCCTGCTCCAGAAGACAGCGCTCCGGATCGGGTTCATGCTGCCGGAGCCGGGTGTAATCTTTGAACTGTTTCTTTTTCTTAACCCTTGAACAGCTTGCGCAAACCGCCTTTTCTCCGGAAAAGACACTGCCCTTGGGGGGGAGCACGCCGGATGTAATGGCCTGGGCCATGGGCTCGGGGAGCCTGCAGGCGGAAAAAGAGAGGCGCAAAGGGGATTCGGTTTCATACACGATGGATTGGACGGCCGCCCAAAGGTAATTTTGCGGAGGCGGGCATCCGGGAATAAAATAATCTGTATCGACGACTTGAGAAAGGGCCGAGACCCTCTCTTCCCTGCTTGGGAGGTCGGGAGGCATTTCATTTCTATCCGAGTCGCCGCCCGGCAATCCTTTTTCTTGTGTTGATCTTTGATCGCCGCGGGACACGGCAAGATTGATCAAACCGGGCAGCCCCCCGTAGGCGGCACAGGCCCCGCAGGCCACCACCAAACGCGATTTTTGCCGCAGTTTGAGGGCCGCATCACGATCGCTTTCGGTCCGGATGGCGCCGGCAAAGAAACAGACATCCGTATCCGGCTGTGACTCCAAATCCTGCCATTGAGATCCCAGCACATGGGGCCAGAAGGAAATATCTGCCCGCCGGGTCAGGGATTTCACCTGGTAGTGGATATCCAGGATGGCATGCTCACAGGCCCGACATCCCGTGGCCGCGTAAATGGCTATTTTCTTCTTCTGTGACACTTGGGTTACTCCTTTTAAGGGGGCTGGGCCCCAATCGCCTCACCGTTTCAATCATCTGTTTGATCACGTCCACATATTTTTGCGGCTCGGATGCCGCAATCCATTCCAAACGAAAACGGTCCGCTTCCAGGCCAAGATCCGCCAGCAGCCTCTTGAGCAGAAAGGAGCGCCGCATGGCTTTGATATTCCCCGCGATATAATGGCAATCGCCGGGGTGGCAGCCGGATACAAGTACGCCGTCCGCGCCGCTGTGAAAGGCCTTGAAGATATAACTCGGATCTGCCATCCCGGAGCAAAAGAGGCGGATGACTCTTAGGTTCGGCTGTTGCATCAGACGCGAAACCCCGGCTGCATCGGCCGCTACATAAGAACACCAGTTACAGAGGAAAGCGATGATTTTGGGCTCGAAATCGTTCATGCAAGAATTCCTTCAATCTGTGAATAGATTTGCTCCGGCGTGTAATGCCGTATCCGGATGGCCGCCATGGGGCATGCGGCCGCGCAGGTGCCGCATCCCTTGCACAGGGCTTCGTTGCTCTCGGCCAGCTTGCTGCGCTCGTTGAAAGAGATGGCGTTATAAGCGCAAAGATCCACGCAGGTCTTGCATCCCGTGCAGAGGTTTTCATCGATGAAGGAAACCGTGGGTTCCACCTCGACCTGCCCCATGCTGAAAAGAGCCAGCGCCTCTGCGGCGGCGGCGCCGCCCTGGGCCACCGACTCCGGAATGTCCTTAGGCCCCTGAACCGCGCCGGCAAGATAGATGCCGGACAGGGCGGTCTCGACGGGACCCAGCTTCGGGTGGGATTCAATGAAGAAACCGTATTTATCGCTGGGAATGTTGAACGTTCTGGCCACGTCCATATGGTCCTTGCGGGCCGTCAGACCCGTCGCCAGTACGATCATATCCGCTTCGACCTCGATCGGGATGCCCAGAAGGCTGTTTTCACCCCGGACGACGAGCCGACCGCCTTCCTGGAAGACCTTGCCGACCCGGCCCCGTATGTATTGGGCACCCGCATTTTCAATGGCGCTTCGCAGAAATTCCTCATAGCCTTTGCCCCCTGCCCGATTATCGATATAGAAGACATAGGCTTGGCCGTCAGGATTGTGGTGCTTAAAGAGGGTCAATTGTTTAGCGCTGATCATGCAGCAGACCTTGGAACAATACTCGAACCCTTTGGCCCGGTCTCTGGATCCCACACACTGAACAAAAACAATACTCTGGGGAACCTTGCCGTTACTGGGTCGCAGGACCTGCCCCCCGGTAGGCCCCGAGGAGTTGCAAAGACGCTCGTATTGAAGATTGGTGATGACATCGGGATACTTGCCATAGCCGTATTCGGGGTATTTGCGAGCATCAAAAACGTCGATACCGGTCGCCACAACCACCGCCCCTACGTCAAGCTCCAGGATTTGCTCCGGTTCGTTCAGATCGATGGCCTGCGGGTCGCATATTCGCACACATTCGCCGCACTGGCTGCAGAGGCTGCAACTCAGACAGCGCTGGCCTTCAGCGGTGGCCATCTCCTCAGTAAAACCCAGATTCACCTCTTCAAAGTTTCCGACTCGCTTTTCAGGGGTAAGCGTAAGCATCTGCTGGCGCTCGATGGGACGGGCCCGTTTTCGCTCCTCGTCCGTCAAAACAGGGTCCATGGGCCTTTCCCTGGATTTGACCGGTCGCAATCCGCCATGTTCCAGATAGCGTTGAATGGACTCGGCAGCGCGTCGACCGTCGGCCACGGCTTCGACAAAACTGGCCGGACCCCGGGTGCAGTCACCACCGGCAAAAATCTCCGGTCGCGATGAGACCAGGGTTTCCTCATGGGCCAGGATTCTTCCCCGGGCATCGGTTTCGAGATCCAGGCCGGTCAGGAATTCGGGATCCGAGGTCTGGCCGATCGCCGGTATCACGTGGTCTGTTTCAATGATCGTTTCCGAGCCCGTGATGGGAACCGGCCGTCGCCGGCCGGATTCATCCGGTTCCCCCAGAGACATTTTCAGGTATTCCAGCGCCTCAACCTTGCCCGCTTTTCCTAAAATCCGGGTCGGCGCCGCCAGGAAGATAAATTCAATGCCCTCCTTCTCGGCCTCTTCCACCTCGTGCTCGTAAGCCGGCATCTCGTCCCGCGAACGGCGATAAAGGATCGTGACTTTGCGGGCACCCAAACGCAGGCAGGTCCGGGCGCAGTCAACCGCCACGTTGCCGCCGCCGACGATGATCGTCCTGCCACCGAGTGATACGGATTCTTTGAGTGCAATTTTGCGAAGAAAATCGGTCCCGGGTATGACCCCTTCAAGGTCCTCCCCGTCAAGGTTCAGGGACAGGCTCTGGTGCATTCCGGTGGCAACAAAGATGGCTTTGAACCCGTCTTTTGCGAGACGCTTAAAGGTGACGTCCCGGCCGAACGTTACACCGGTCTTGATGTTTACCCCCATCTTTTGCAGATTGGCCACTTCCGCTGCAATGATATCGCGGGGGAGACGGTATTCCGGGATACCGACGGAGAGCATCCCGCCCGCAACGGGCAGTTTCTCGAAAACGGTCACCGGATAGCCTTCCAGGGTCAGATAATAGGCGGCGGAAAGACCCGCCGGCCCGGACCCCACCACGGCCACCTTATCTTTGCGGGCCTCCTTCAGAGGAGGATGATTGAAAACCCCGGCTTTCAGTTCCCGGTCTCCTAAAAACCGCTTGGTATCGTTGATGGCCAGGGGGCGGTCCAGTTGACCTCTCTTGCAGGATTCTTCGCAGGGATTAAAGCAGATGCGCCCGCATATGGCGGCAAAAGGCATGCGCTCCCGAACCAGGGCAAGCGCCTCTTCGTATTTGCCGAGAGCCGTCAGATTCATGTAGCCGACGACGTTGACGTGCGCGGGGCAGGACTCCTGACAGGGGGGTTCTCCCAGACGCGAGATGGAATAGGTATTCGGAATGGCCTGAGGAAAAGGCCGGTTGATGGGATGTCGCGTTGCAAGACCCAGTTCAAAGTGGTTGGTGATGTCGACCGGGCAAACCTTTTGACAATCGTCGCACCCGGTGCATTTGTCCAGGCGCACATAGCGGGGTTTCTGTTGAACCCGTGCTTTAAAATTGCCCACAAATCCGCTTATTTCGACGACCTCGGCCTTTGTCAGGATTTCGATATGGGGATGTCGACCCGCCTCGCTGGTCTTGGGGGTCAGCGTGCAGCCCGCACAATCCAGGGTCGGAAAGGTCTTGTCGAATTGGGCCATACGGCCCCCGATGATTTCGCTCTTCTCCACCAGGTAGACTTTGTGGCCGGCTTTGGCGATCTTTAGCGCCGCCGTAATGCCGGCGATGCCCGCTCCGACTACCATGGCGACCGGGTTGACCGGTTTTTTGGATCCCTTGAGGGGTGTGTGATGGCTGACTCTGGCAACCCCCCCCTTTATCAGATCCTTGGCTTTGCGGGTGGCCGAATTCGGATCTTCCGTGATCCATGAACAATGTTCTCGAATGTTGACCATCTCAAACATGTACGGGTTCATGCCGGCCTGGGAAACCGCATTGCGAAAAGTCGGCTCATGCATTTTGGGCGAGCAGGAGGCCTCAACGATATGATCCAGACCATATTCCTTGATGTCATCGCGGATCATCTTTTGGCCCGGCTCGGAACACATATATTTATAGTGACGGGAAATCAGCACGTCTTTAGTTTCGACTCCGATTTCTTCCGCTATTTTGGCGACATCCACTTTGTCGCCGATGTTCGTACCGCAATGGCAGATATAGACACCAATCTTCTTTTTCATGACAGGAGCCCCTTTTCTCTGATGAGCGCCGTGGGATCGACGATGTGGCTGCCGAGACCGAGTTTCTTGAGCGGGATTCCAAAAGCCAATCCCATGATCTGGGTAATATACAGGACGGGTAGATGCTGATTTTGTTTTTCCCTTTTCCAGATTTCTGGCTGCCGCATATCCAGGTTGGACTGGCACAGCTGACAGGCGACGACGATAGCGTCGGCGCCCCTCCAGATCGCCTCCTTAAGTATGCGGCCGCTCAATTCCAGGACCTTTTCCGTCTTTGTCAACGCCAGGGAGGCGCCACAGCATTCCGTCTTGAAGTCCCAATCCAGGACCTCCACTCCCAGGGCCGCGAGGATGTCATCCATAGCGGCCGGGTTTTCCGGATCGTCAAACTGGGTCACCTGGGGTGGTTTTACCGTATAGCATCCGTAATAGGGAACCACTTTCAAGCCCTTCAGCGGCTTGCGGGCCTTGACTTTGATGGCATCAAGCCCCACCGCTTTATGAAAAAAGCCTAATAGGTGCTGGATATTCAGTCCAGCTTGCAGCTCCGTTTCGATCGTTTCTAGAATCATATCCCTGGATGCCTGATTCTCTTGAATCTCCTGTTGGGCACTGATCAGTCTTCTGAAACAAAAGGGACAGGGCACCAGGACATCCTTAATATCTTGCTTCTCGGCCTGTGCGAGGTTTTTTGCGGCCAGAGACAAAGAAAGCAGATGATTTATTTTTAGGCCGGCCGACGATCCGCAGCAAAACCAATCCGGGACATCTGCCAGCTCAACGCCAAGGGAATGGCAAACCTGCCGGGTGGAAAGATTATAAGGTTTGGCGGTAACGTCCAGTGAACATCCGGGATAATAACTGACTTTCATCGCCCTATTCTCCATTTTGCGCCTGCTCGACCTTGGAAAAGATGCGTGAAACCGCCGGGTCCTTTTTATGACTTTTCAAAAAATCGAGGGGGGAAAGGGCGCCCTTTCGCATCAGCGTCATGCCCTGCGCCAGGTCCTTAAAAGGGTTTAAGCTCCGCAGATTGAATTCCATGACGGTTCTCAGTTCCTGAACCCGGCCGTGCTTGCGGACTGATCTCAAGAACAGCTCCTCAAAGAGGTGAATATCCGGTTCCGAAGGACGAACGCCTTCCTTGGCCGCTATTTCGCAAAGGGCCGTGGATACGGCATACATATTAATTTCCACCGGGCAGCGTGCAGCGCATGACCCGCAGCTGACGCAGTATAACCAGGTCGGATCCTTCAGGGCGAGGTCTTTCATCCCCGTATGAATAGCGGCGATCAGCTTCCTCGGCCCCCCCACATCCGCCGAGGAAATGGGGCAACTTGCCGTGCATTTGCCGCATTGGAGACATTCCAATAAATTCTGCCCGCTCTTTTGAATGACCTGATTCAAAAATCTTCTTTCATTTGCTTGACCGGTAAGTCGTAACATGTCGTTCAACCTTATCTGGACGAGCCGTATTGGCATAACGCCAAAGCGGCTTGTTCTCGGGCTTTATAGGTTATATTGATCGGGGTACCGAAACTCAGCGCCTCTGTCGGGCATGCAAGCACACAGGCAGGCGAAAGCCCCTGATCAACCCTGTCCGCACACCCATCGCATTTTGCAATTTTACCCAGGCCCGGATTCAGCTGGGGCGTTCCGTAAGGGCAGGCAAAAGCGCAAGTTTGGCAGCCAATGCAAATTTCCGGGTCGGAAATGACAATGTCATCCGCCCGCTTCTGCATGGCCCCGCGGGGGCATGCAGCAGCACAGGCCGGCTGGGTGCAGTGCTGGCAAGCGGCGGGCTGAAACGTCATCAGCAGTCCGTCCCTGTGCTCCAGGGGACCGATTTGCATGACCCGGATAGGTCGTGGTCCCGGGGGCAGATCATGTTCCATCTGACATGCCACTTCACAACTGAAACATCCGATACACCGCGAAGAATCGACCCACAGGCAGTCTTCACGCGGTTCATTCTGATCCATCGGTTTCATTGAAGTAGTTCCTTCAAAATACTTAGGGTTTCTTCTCTTGACTGGTCCGCTTTTCGAACCAAAACCCGCTCTCCGAGTGAATTTTTAGGTGATGCCACCATCCACGGCGGGACCATTCGGGTTATCCAGGCGTGACCCGTTAGGGTTCTGTCTGGACCGGTCACCAGAATTTCATCTCCGTTTTGAATGCCCAGGGCCCGGGCCGTCTGCGGATTGATTTGAACGGCATCTTCCGGTTCCAGATCTTGAGTCCAGGGCCACCATTTGCCGACTTCCTCGGAGCGCGCAACAAAAGGGGTCTTTTGAAAGTACAGGGGGAAGTCGTCCTGATCCGAAATCTGCAGAGGTAATTCAGGGGTCGTGGGGGCAAAGGTCGGTTCAATCCTTTCGCCCCCGATGGTTTTTCGCTCAATCGGCCAGTGGATCAGGTTGGCATCCTGATCGTTCGGCTTTAACCGGTCTATCTTGCACCCCCGGGTTGCAGGACTGCTGTCAAGAACCCATTGATAAAAGGCCTCCCGGTCTGCAGCGCCGTCTTCTTTCGTCCATGGAAAATCATTCTGCCAGCCAAAACGCTGGGCAAGGCCCACCCAGAAGTCCAGGCTGGACCGGCACCCGGATCCGGGCGATAAAATCTTCTCTCCCCACTGCAGGGCATGATCGGCACTCAAACAAACACCGCTCGTTTCAGCCCAGAGGGTTGATGGAAGAACGAGGTGTGAGCGATCCCAGGTGGCGTTCGGGAAAGAACCGAGGTAGACGATCAGGTCCGGGGCAGCCGCCAGGCTGGTATCGACTGGGGGGAGATCACCCAGGAAATTGCCCGAACACAGAATGGCCCTGGCGGAACCAACAACCCCGGCGAGCGCCATCTTCGGGTCCGGCGCTTGCCCGTTGGGGCGGGTATCTTTGGCCGGAGGCGTCTGATCGGCATTTGCCTTCTCGACTCCCAGGCCGGGATCAAGCGGCGGCGTTGCCGGATTCAGGGGATACCATCCACCGCCGGGTTTTCCAATCCAGCCCAGGGCGGTTCCCAGGGTCGACCAGATGCCCTCACTCGAGCAAGCGGATAGGTCCTTTCCCGTGACGATGATTGCCGGATCGCTTTCCAGAAGAAGGCTGCTGATCTCTCTCACCACGTCTGGAGACAGCCCCATGAGCTTTTCAAGATCCTCCCAGGGCAGCCCGGCAAAGGAGGCCGCCCAGTTTTCCGCGTCCACCAGACGGTCCAGTTTTAAGTTACCCTTATCGGCGGCCTCTTCCAGAATCATTTTCGTCAGGGCAAGGCCCAGGATGTTGCCGCTGCGGGGCAAGATTCTCAGGGCCAGGTCCGCTTTGGAAAGGGTCCGGGTAAATCGAGCATCCGCTGCGATGATTTTTGCCCCCTGGCGCTGTGCATCCAGGGCCCACCCGAACGCCACCGGATGGGACACGGCCATGTCGGCTTCGACAAAAAATATGCACTTGCTTTTCGTCCATTCATAACAGGGGGACACCGGGTAAAACTGCTGGGGGCTTGCGGATGGCGTTTGGAAGAAATCACCGGGAGGAAAGACGCAGGGTGTGCCCAGTCGCTTCGCAAAACGCGCAGCACAGATGGCAAAGTCAAGGTCAGCTTCCGGATCAAGGCCGATGACGATGGATTCGCTTCCGTGCTGGTCCCGAATCTTACGCAGAAACTCCGCACACATGTCCAGGGCTGTTTCCCAATCCTCGAGCTTCTCAAAAGGCTCCCGGAGCGTTTTCCGGAAGGTCGGTGACGTGATCCGATCCGGGCTGTGCACCCCCTGGACAAAGGCAATTCCCTTCGCGCACA
>JASFIU010000138.1:0-10156 GCA_050122495.1 Desulfobacterales bacterium
AACAGATGGACTCTGGGTCAGTCCGAAAAATGGGCTCCGGGGCAATATCTCCGGGGAAATTCCGTTGAGTCCGCCGACCATGGTCATGCTACAGGAGCTTTTAAAATACCCGACGCTGGAAGACCTACACGAAGCAGCGCTCACCCGGTCATGGGGAAGCCCCAATTCGCCGCGCCTGATTGCGCTGGACAAAGGCGCGGTTCTGATCCAACCCTGGGATGCTGAGTATGGCCAGGCGGACATCCAGATCGATACCCGCAAGCTGGAGAAAGCCCTGTTGCCGGCGGGTGAACCCTTTTCCAGGATATGGTATCGTGAAGGCCTATGGCGACCCGTGGCGGCCTAAGCCAGTCATCCGATCTCCCCGGACATTTCTTGTGCTGCGTCCTTTATATAATTTCAAAACACGGTCTTACTTTAGGTTTCAGGTGTCAGGTTTCGGGTGTCAGGCTTCATGACAGCGGTCAGATGTCAGAAAACAGCAGGATGTTTGCTGATCCTTTAGTCAGCATTGCTGTTCTTTGTCCTCTGACTTCTGTTTGCTGTTTGCTGACACCTGAACACTGACACCTGAAACCTTAGACAATGTGCTGTTTAAAGATTATAACGGGACGAAAATATACTGCATGGATTTTATAACACTTTTGCGGGACATAACGCTAGGCGTCAGGCTCTATATATCCTGGACCAAAAACATTCCGACCGATGGCAAGCCTCAATTCCTTGTCGGGCAGTTCAGTTTCGTCACCGGGCCAATGAATCCCTTCCCAGATCACCCGTTCCAAGCCGCTGTCTTTTTTGCACGTAAAACAAATCGGCGGCTTTTTTCCCTTCTTCGCCGGTTGACCGGAGACATGGATTAACTCACCGAGAGGCTCTCCCTGGGCAGAAACACCGCAAACCAGCGAACAGCCGCAATCTAAAAATTTAAAAGCGACCCCGATCGCTTCCGGCTGCTCGATTAAAATCGTGTGGCAGGCTGCATCAAAAGCAGTCGATCGGAAATTTGTCTTTTCTTGCATTCGAGCGAATTCCTGATGGGTCCAAAAAAATAAAATGGCGTGAACCTATATTAACCATTATTCCTCAATTTGGGAATAAATAATCACAGGAATTTGGAAAAAACTCGAACATCTGCCCGGATGATCGATGAAAGACATGGCGAATCTTATCTGAAAGCACGGGTCCGTTTCAGGCGGATAAAATGGATTTTTTAGGCGGGTATCTTTATAAAAATGAGGTGGCGGTATTTGGTTTTCCAGATATATGTATTTTGAAATGATATCCCTAATGCATCAAAACCACCGATACGGCGAGTATGGCGATTACCAGGCCGATGACATCATATTTGTCCATGGGTTCTTCTCCTTGTGAGCTTTGCGCGTCGGTCACGATTAATTTTGCATTCTGCGTTGAAAATGCGAGGCAACCACACCCATAGACTTTGCAAAAACTATGCAAAACAGCCGAAATCTTTTATATAATATTTAAAATCAGATAGTTATTTGCATTTTTAAGATGACCTTACAACTACATGTGTAGAAAAATATACAAACGGTTGTATACTTTTTTTTACAGCTTGATGAAAAAGCGGTTGTTTTAACCCAAAATCATTCAAATCTGCAATTCGACGATGTCACCATCCTGCAGCACATAATCTCGCTGAACAAGCTGGCCGTCAAACACCGCGGTTCCCCATACCTTGGCGGATTTTAATTTCTGAGCGAAGTCCTTGTGAACTTTACCGGCAAAATCAGCCATGGTGCAGCCCTTTTTCAAAATAAAGGGCGCATTTGGGTCCGGCTTTTTACCGGGAGACTTGGTGTATACCCGGATAATATTCAAGCGCGCGACGATGGTGGATTTCAGAAGGTCCAGATTACGGCCGGTCGCGACCGAAGCCGAAACCATCGGCCAGTTATCCCCTAGCAATTCACGAAAAATTTCTAAATTTTCATCCGTACTTTCGTCGTCGTTTTTATTTGCCAGCACCAAAAACGGGATCAGACTGATTCCGCGACGGTCGCTGTAGCGATCTTTTAACCGCAATGGCACGATGTTCTGTTCTTCAAGCAAAGCGACCGCATCTTCAAGATGCCGGACGGGATCGGTCTGCAAATCTACCAGCAGCAGCACAAGATCACAACGCCGGATCAGATCCATCATTTCCGGCTCAATATAGTCTCTGCTGAGCGGCGGGGTGTCGATTAGCTGAACCTGAATGTTTTCCACCGGCATCATACCCGGAGTCGGTTTCCAGGTGGTATGCGGGAAGTCGGCGACTTCGGGTGCCGCGTTGGTTACCGCAGCCAGCAGAGCGGATTTGCCGACATTGGCGAGGCCGACGATCACCACCTGGCCGGCACCTTCTTTGTTGATGTGAAAAACCGATTCATGCTTGCTGAGACTCTTTTTGGTCTGAGCCGCCGACCGTGTCTTCGAGACCCGCTTGCGCAAATCCGCTCTTAATTTATCGGTTCCTTTGTGCTTGGGGATGAGGGTAAGCATTTCTTCAAGACGGGTCAGCTTTTCCGCCGGTGTTTTGGCCGAGCGGTAACGCTTTTCGGCATCAAAATATTCAGGTGGGAGGTTGGTTGGCATAATGATATACGCAGTTTAGCATTTCATTATAGGCAACACTACCGGAACACTTTATAGGTAGAGAAATTTGAGCTGAAAGTCAACCGGATCTATACAGGTATCCACTTATCGAGCTTGATTTTGGGATCTCCAAAGCGTATACCGCATCTTAATATTTCGAAAAAACAGAAAGGAAATTTCGGTGCCATGAAAGCAGATTGGATCAAAGCATTTGGTAACCTGACCTACGGCATTTACGTTCTGACCTCCCACCATGAGGGAAAAATCAACGGTATGATCGCATCCTGGGTTTCCCAGGTATCGTATGAACCGCCCCTGATAATGGTGGCCGTTCACCCCAAGCGGTTCTCCCATCAACTCATCGAGCACGGCGGCGGCTTTGCGCTGCACGTGGTGGCCGACACCCAGGCGGATTTCCTGGCCCGATTTAAGGGCGCGGACATCAGCACCAAATTTGCCGCGTTAAATTGGACCCCGGGTAAAACCGGCTGTCCCATTTTAAGCGAATGCCCGGCTTATTTCGAATGTGAGCTTAAAACCCATTACCGTCCCGGGAACCATACGCTTTTTATCGGAGAGGTGATTGCGGGCGGCGTTTTCGGACATCAAAAACCGTTCACCACCCGGGAATATGATGGCGTTTATCTGGGTAAGGCTTAAAAAGTAATTTACGAAATTTTATATTTGATCTTGAAATTTTGTTTTTTTTTTAATTGAATGCTTTCTTCTATTTAAATTAATCAAGAAAGGAGAACACATCAATGGCTTCCTGGGAAACTCATCTTGAAGAAAATCAGGATCGCTACTTAAAGGAGCTGCTTGAGTTTTTGAGCATCCCCAGCATCTCCGGCCTGACAGCGCACAAAGAAGATGTTCGCAAAGCGGCTGACTGGGTGGCTGCCCGGCTGCAGGCCGGCGGCCTTGAAAATGTCCAGGTGCTGCCTACCGAAGGACATCCGGTTGTTTACGGGGATTGGCTGCATGCGCCCGACAAACCGACCATTATGATCTACGGGCATTTTG
Source organism: Desulfobacterales bacterium (assembly GCA_050122495.1). GTDB lineage: Bacteria > Desulfobacterota > Desulfobacteria > Desulfobacterales > JAHEIW01 > JAHEIW01. Next base: position 3,625 of record JASFIU010000138.1, read on the forward strand.
ATACCCAGCCGGTTGATCCGCTGGAGCTGTGGTCGCAGCCACCGTTTGAACCGGTCGTAAAGGAAGAGCGCGTTTATGCCCGCGGCGCTTGCGACAATAAAGGCAATATGCTGGCCCCGATTTTGGCCCTGGAAGCCCTGCTGAACAGCAATGGCCATCTGCCGGTCAATGTTAAATGTTTTTTTGAAGGACAGGAAGAAATCGGCAGCCCGCAGCTGCCCGAACTTATTTCAGCCAACCATGAGTTGCTGGCCTGTGATCTGATTTTCAGCGCAGACGGGGGCCAATGGGATGAAGATCAGCCGGCGTTAACGCTCGGACTCAGGGGGCTTTGCGCATTGCAGGTGGACGTTCAGGCTGCCAGAGGAGATACCCATTCCGGAACCTTCGGCGGAACCATCATGAATCCGATTCATGCCCTCGTGCGTCTCCTGGATTCGATGCGCACCCCGGAGGGCAAGATTGCGGTGGAAGGCTTTTATGATTCCGTGCGTGTGCTTTCGGATATTGAACGGGCTCAGATCGCCGAAATTCCATACGACGAATCCGACTACAAGTCCGAGCTGAAAGTCGATGAGCTTTTCGGTGAGCCCGGATATTCAACTTATGAGCGGGCCTGGACACGTCCCACGCTGGAAGTAAACGGTATCTGGGGCGGTTTCCAGGATGAGGGAGTCAAAACCGTGCTGCCGGGCACCGCCCATGCCAAGATCAGCTGCCGGCTGGTACCGGATCAGGATCCTCAAGAAATTCTAGAGCTGATTTCAGCCCATATCGATAAACACGCACCTCCCGGAGTTACGATCAATATTCAACCGCATAACAGCACCGCGGACCCATATCTGATTCCCTATGACCATCCGGGCAACCAGATTGCGCTGACGGTCCACAGGGCGCTGTACGGAAAAGAACCTTATTACACCCGAATGGGGGGAACGATTCCGGTTTGCAGTGTTTTTCTAAAAGAATTGGGCGCTTATACGGTAAATTTTGCCTTTGGATTGAAAGATGAAAATGTACATGGGCCTGATGAGTTTTTCCGGCTCAAGAGCTTTTCGCGCGCCCAGCGGGCTTACGGCATGCTGCTTGAGCAGTTGGGCCGATGGGAAAATAAATAAACGCAGAATTTGATCGGTCGGAGGCGGGGGCCTTGATATTGATTACATATTTGCGGATTTTTTTGATTTCAACGGGTTAGACGAATCTGCATTATATCCATGAGCATTTTGAACAGTTCTTCCTTGAAACCAAACGGCATGACTTTAAACACATCCCGCATTCTTTCTTCCCAGCGGTTCATAATCGATTTGGGTGTCGGTTTTTCCCAGGTTTGCAGGAGAAACACCTCATCGCGTATCTTTCTTCGCAGTCTCATTTTTTGCTTTTTGTCGGCTCTTTGAGCCCGCGATAAGGCCTCTTCAAAAAACTTGCGAAGTTCGAGAAGATCCAGGTCGGTTATTTTAGCCATAAGAGATAAGTTCCGGATTGAAATTTCAAATCAGAAAAAGCATTGTCGCCCAATACGATTTATTTCTTTATTTTTTCAATAGTTTATCATAAAAATGATTCAAAAGTCAATTTTTGGCGCTTACCCAAAAAATTGTAATGCAGCTTATGTTTTCCGACCAAACCCGGTAACATCAATATGGAAATTGATTACAATATGTTGTGAAAAAAAGGAGACGCGATAAGCTGTTTTGAAAATTGTTCTGACCAATGACGACGGCATCGAGGCACCCGGACTGGATGCCTTGTATGACGGCGTGTCACCTTTGGGTGACATCATCACCGTCGCGCCGCAAACAGCGCAATCCGGCATCGCGCACCGTGTGACCACGAGAGCCCCCATCCGGGTAAATCGGGTTGCAGAAAATCAATACAGTGTCGAGGGTACGCCGGCGGATTGTGCGCGCATTGCTCTGAAGGAAATTGCCGGGGATGCGGACTGGCTGATTTCCGGAATCAACGCGGGGGCCAACCTGGGCTCAGATGTTTACAATTCGGGGACGGTCGCGGCTGCCCGGGAGGCGGCAATTTTAGGATATCCGGCGATAGCAATTTCCCAGTATATTTCCAAAGATAATGAGGTGGAATGGGCGATTAGCGGGCACCATGCCGGCGCCGTCATAAAAATGCTTTTGGGTCGCAAACTGGAGCGTAAACATTACTGGAATGTGAACCTGCCCCATCCGATCGAGATGGAGCCAGCGCTTTCCTTCCAGTTCTGCGGGCTGGATACCCATCCCCATCAATATGTTTATCATCAAGATGGGGACGAATTCATTTATAAGGGCACCATTCACGAGCGCCCCCGGGACCCGGGCAAAGACGTGGCCGTGTGTTTTGATGAGCACAAAATTGCCATCACCCGTCTGGCGGTGGGGACAGGCGAACTCCAATAAAGTGCGCACCCGGCTCATATTGAGGACGAGAGATGAGGTGGGGGACAGTCATGATAATATGCATTTCTTTCCAATAAAAGAAAAAGAGGACGGCCGTGGATGCTTTCCTGCCGGCTTAAGCCGGAAAAGGAACCCCCTAACCGCCACCGCTAAAGCCAAGGCGGTCAAGAAACTGTGGCGCGTCAGGCCCTGCGTCGCTCTGTCGCGCTATGCATGACAGGCAGGTCAGGGCCGCCAAGACATCAGAGCAAAGCGCTCGCCGGAAGCAAAATGGGTCTTGCGATCGTTTTTATAAAGGGTCACCCCGCCGGCGCCATATACCTGCCACTGGCCGGTCGGGCCGTCATTCAGCATACCGGTCTCTTCATCGATACCGATTAAAACCATACCGGCCAGGCGCTGCGCCAGTTCGGGAGCCCAGGTTTTCCCGAAGGTATTGTGGTGCGGCAATACACAGGCGTCGGGTATCAGCCCCAATCCGCTGAAAAGGTTTTTCGCGTAAGGGTCGTAATAGTGATCACAGAGTATCATCGCGCCGGCACTGCTGCCGGCGATGACCGCGCCGGATCGATGGGCGGCCAGCATGGCCTGCCAGCTGTCGCTGCCCGCCAGCGATTTTGCCAGGTGTCCGGGAAAGCCGCCCAACATGTAAATCAGTCTGGACTGCTGCAGGATCTCGACGACGGCAGGATCATCCGCGAACTCTCGGTCTATAAGCGGCGGAGCGCTGACATTTACAGCACCCAGTTTTTGAAACCAGTTTATACCGTTTTGCCCGGCGCGCTGATGATTATTATCCGGCGCCGCCGCCGCCGGAATAATGGTCAGGCGTGCGTTTACCCCGCCGGCCAGCTCGATGGCACGCCGGTCCGCTGCGGCCATCTGGCCGCCAAATTCAGCGCCGCCTGCTAATAAAATGTAACCCATAGTTTTGTTTGCAAAGGGACGGGCATCTAACAGTCCACTTTTTACCACTCTTGGAAGCGTTGTTGACCGCGCTCCAGGTTTAGCCCGTTGAGCCGGTTGCCGGAGTGGACCGATATTGATGTGGAAGCGGATCTGGCAAGACTGCGCCTGGATCTACGGCAGATCCGGCTTGCGCCCGCCATACCTATGCCTTTTTAAAAAGTTAGAATTATAAGCGGTCGTTCTATTCCTTGGATGTCGGCCCCTGGTCGTATATCTCAAAATCTGCCGAACCCTCCTGCAGACTTTCAAGTTGGTCTTCTTTTTCGGCCCTGGTATCACTTTCCTCCCACCGGATCCAATCTTCAATCGTTTGCCAGGTTGAGACCACCGTAATGTTGCAGGGGTCATAGTGGTTCACCAGGGTTTCACCGGAAATGTATCCCGGCTGTTTGAGTGCCTGACTGCGAACCTCATTCAGCAGGGCCAATGTATCTTCGGTTTTACCCTTTTTAACTTGTCTCTTGATAAATACTTTAATCGCCATGTCGACCTCCACATAGATTCAATTAATGAGCTAAAATTAAAAAGGACCTAAAATGCCTAAATTTGGAAAATGGAATCAAGCCTTTTTAATATAATTGCTCACGCAAAGCCGCAAGGTCGCAAAGAATGATAATCTAAATAATAAAAAATCCCTTGGCGTCTTTGCGAGAGGCCAAGCTCTTTAGTTCATTTTAGGCACTTCTAGCTTAAGAGCACCTTTAGCGCATGCCTTCTCTGTCTTCCAAGAAGAACTGCTAATTTTGAGATAAATTATTATATTATAATGCGCAAATGAACGCGGTTAATCAAGTGTTATCATTTCTTTTCATTTGATTTAATCGATTAGTTCTTATAATAAAAATGAGAGGCGTTTCTACATTCAGTTTTCCAAACCAGCCCATCTTCTCCCGGAAAAGGACAAAAGCATGGTGCCAGGCTTGATGGATACCGATTTTTACAAATTAACCATGATGCAGGTCGTGCTTCACCAGTATGCCAGAGCCTGGGTGCGCTATGCCTTTAGGTGGCGAAATTGGGATGAAATGCATTTAAAAGGGTCACTGAAAAATTTCAAACGCAAACTGGATGAGGAGATCGACAAACTTTGCGATCTGCGTTTTCAAGAGGATGAACTGGCGTATCTGGTTTCCATCCATTTTTTTAAACCTGACTTTATTGAATACCTCAGGCTGTTTCAACTCAACCGAAATTATATTAAGACCTCCATCGAGGAGAATCAGTTAAAAATCAATATCGAAGGGCCCTGGTTGACGACCATTTTATTTGAAATTCCGGTCCTGGCTATCGTCAGTGAGCTTTATTCCAGAATGCACGGGGTAGATGATCGCACCTGGATCGAGGATGGCCGCCAACGCCTCACAGACAAAATCAATTTTTTAAAAAAGGCCATCGCAAATGGGGAAGGTTTCAAATTCGCGGAATTTGGAACCCGTCGAAGGGCCTCCTATGCCTGGCAGGGAGAAGTGCTGCGATACCTGATAACGCATTGCGGTGACTTGCTGGTGGGAACCAGTAATGTCCACTTTGCCATGAAGCTCGGAATTAAGCCGATCGGCACTATGGCCCATGAATTTTTCCAGGCGCATCAGCAGCTGGGCCCCCGGCTGGTCGATAGCCAGAAGGTGGCTCTGCAGTGCTGGGCGGACGAATACCGCGGAGAACTGGGTATTGCGCTTTCCGATACAATGGGTTTTGATAAATTCCTGAAAGATTTCGATCGCTTTTTCTCGTTGCTTTTTAACGGCTGCCGCCAGGACTCCGGGGATCCGATCGAGTGGACCGAGAAACTGATTGCCCACTACAAAGAAATGCGCATTGACCCGAAGTCCAAAAGTGCGATTTACAGTGATGGCCTGACGTTCGAGTCGGCAGTGGATATATTTAAACGGTTTAGCAATCAGATCCAGACATCCTTTGGTATCGGTACGGATCTGACCAATGATTGTGGATTTATCGCTCCCCAGGTAGTGATCAAAATGGTGGAATGCAACCGCAATCCGGTTGCCAAGGTCAGCGACAGTTTAGAAAAGGGCATGTGTGAAGATCCCGAGTTTCTTGACTATCTTAACAAAGTGATCCGAGAGGACGTTAATTCTACGAAGTGATTGCAAGACTTTATAAAGAGATGTGCCTAAAGTGAACTAAAGTGAGCAAAAGTTGAAAAGCGGCATAAATCTATTTTATTATTTTACTCACGCAAAGACGCTAAGCCGCAAAGAAAGATAATTTAAATTTCAAAAACCCTTGGCGACTTTGCGCCTTTGCGTGAGGCCCAAAGCTATGGTTCATTTTTGTCCGCCATGCCTTTTGGCGGATTCGCCAAGACCCTCTAATCCCTCCTGATAACCTTCCCTTTGACACCTTCAATTTCAACGGTGCCGCTTCCGGCTGCGTTGATATACACGTTTTGGGTCACATCTTGAATCTCAATACTGCCGGAGCCGTCTGATAGAGTGACGTTGCCGTTGATATCCTGAAGCGTTATGCTGCCCGAACCGTCGGTGATGCTGACATTGCCTTTGATAAGATTGATTTTAATGCGACCGGACCCATCCTGTATCTCAATATTTCCCCGGACATCTTCTATATCGATACGCCCGGAGCCGTCTGCGATTTTCACCCCGCCTTCCATATTGATGATATCGATGCTGCCGGAGTCATCGGCGAGTTGCAGGCCGCCGGCCAGACTGGTGACCAGAATGGCGCCCGACCCATCGTCAATGTTTACCGCGACCCTTCTGGGGACTTTAACCGTTAAATTGATTTTTGCCTCTATTTTTCTAAGAAATGATTTCTGGAAGTCCGCCTGCAAAACGGCTTCATTTCCCTGCTTTTTCAAGGTCAACAGCAACCGGCCTTCCAAATATGTTTGAAACTCACTTTCCGGGATGCCCTTGATTTCGATCTGGGCCGTTGCCCGGATGCGGTCGACCCCCTTAACCCCGATCAGGGTAAGAAAGCCTGATCCGCACTCGATCTTCAGCGTTTGGATGTTCGCGGCGGATAACTCGAGATGCCGGGTCTCATCGAGGGTTCCGGCCCACGCGATCACCGGCATAAAAATGATCATAAAAGCGGCATGAATTCTCATGGGATCCTCCCATATATGTTTGTAACCGTCAGGTTTCTCCAGATATGCCTTATCCTGTAGTCTTTAT